>CAZFKK010000092.1:714-9949 GCA_964519735.1 uncultured Taibaiella sp. | reverse complement strand
CCGAGCGGAAAGCGGTGCTGGCCACCCTGATCCCCGCGGACGGCATCATACGCAGCGGGTACAGCGTCGATGCCCGGGGAAAGGAATTTTTCGAGGTGGCCGGGAAACTGGGACTGGAGGGCATCATCGCCAAACGGTCCGCAAGTAGATACAGGCCGGGCGACAGGTCCGGCGACTGGCTGAAAATAAAAATACAAAAAAGGCAGGAAGTGGTGATCGGCGGCTACACAAAAAACAAAGGTTCGTCTAAAGCCTTCAGCTCCTTGCTGCTCGGCTATTATGAAGACGGAAAGCTCAAGTACGCCGGAAAGGCAGGCACCGGATTCAAGGATAAAGAGCAACGGGCCCTGCTGGCATTATTCCAACCGCTTATCCGGAAAACGAGCCCCTTTGACCGTACGCCGGATTACAACAAGCCTTCCCGTTTCCGTCCCGATCCACCCGACGCCCCGGCCACCTGGCTCAAGCCGGAACTGGTCTGCGAGATCCACTTTACGGAGATTACTCCCGACGGGGTGTTCCGGCATCCGGCCTTCATTGCTATGCGCGAGGACAAGCAGGCGAAAGAAGTCGTCAGGGAAGTTGTGTTGCCGGTTACCGCACAGGAAGCCGCAAATACCCCCAAGGGACAAAAGCGCATCCTGAAGCCTGGGACAGGCGGCAGGAAAACCCTGCTCCATCCAAGCGAAAAAACCCAGGTAAGGAACATCAATGGCCACGAACTGAAATTCACCAACCTGGATAAGATATTCTGGCCGGCGGAAGGCTATACCAAGCGGGACCTGATCAACTATTATTACCAGGCGGCGCCTTACATCCTGCCCTACCTGGAAAATCGCCCCCAATCCCTGAACCGGTTCCCCAATGGCATCAACGGCAAAAGTTTCTACCAGAAGGATGTCACCGGGAAGGTACCCGGCTGGATCGATAAATACCCGTACCGGTCCCAAGAAGAAGACCAGGACAAAAATTACATGTTGGGCAATGATGAAGCTGCCTTACTCTTCATGGCCAACGCGGGCGCCATCGAGATGAACCCCTGGAGCAGTACCATCCATCAACCCGACCACCCCGACTGGTGTATCCTCGACCTGGACCCCGACAAGGGAAACACCTTTGAACAGGTGATCGAAACGGCACAGGTGATCCGGGAAATACTTGATGGGCTTAAAGTACCCGCCTACTGCAAAACCTCGGGGTCCACCGGTCTGCATATCTATATCCCGCTTAACGCCAAATACACCTACGACCAGTCACAACTGTTTGCCTCCTGGATCGCTACACAGACGGCGGCACAACTGGATTTCACCAGCATCGAGCGCATGACCCGTAAGCGCAAAGGCAAGGTGTACATCGACTACCTGCAGAACCGCCCCACAGCTACACTGGCAGCCCCTTACTCGGTACGTCCCAAACCGGGGGCGACGGTGTCAATGCCTTTGCACTGGGAAGAAGTAAAGAAAGGCCTCCGGATCCGTGACTTTACGATCGCCAATGCCCTGGAACGGGTACGCACAGAAGGAGACATTTTTAAGCCGGTACTCGGGAAAGGAATCGATTTGAAGAAAATACTGAAGAATCTTGGATAAATTACATCTCCTGATTCCCGGCAGGCGCTCTCCAGGCATCGAGCCTAAACAACCTCTATCCTTATTTATTCCGATTTCCCTACCAGGGCCCACTTGTAGTTGCCCCCTTCTTTCGTTATGCCCCAGTAATCGTAAGATCCTACGGCCCGGTCGCCTGCGGCATTTAACAAAGTAGCGCCGGTAGCCCCGTAATACTTTCCGGCCTGTCCGGGGAACTCCGATTTCAGCTGCGTGAATTCAGGGTGGCTATGTGCAAAGGCGTTATAGCTCATCGCGATAACCCATAAGGCATCGTAAGTGGCCAGGGCAAATGCATCCGGAACAATGCCGGTTCTTTTTTGAATTTCATCCACCAGCGGCTGCCATTTGGAGGCAGCCTGTGCGGGCAAGCCGAAGGTAGGCGCAAAGTATTGGGTCGCTATGGCAAAGTCGGCCGCCGCCGCATTCCCGGTCAGTGCAGCACTTAACGCAGTGCCGTCTCCGCCATACCAGCGAACCGAAGACAATACGGGATCGGAAGCCGCCTGGCTGAACAGGGAGACACATTCGTCAAAAGAAGCCAGGTAAACCGCTATTTCCGATTGAGGATTTGCCGATTGATACTGTTCTATTTTTGCCTTAATATCGGCAAGCAACGATGTAAAATCATCGTCAGATACGCCATAGGGCGCCGTTGAAAACAGCGTACCTCCAAGTGCTTCGAAAGCATTACCTGTAGACACTTGCAGGCCTTTATTACCGGCATCATCGCGGGCTGCGGTCACTAAAGCACGGATACCGCCGCCATATATCGTTTTCGCCATGGCCAATCCTTCGATATCGTCTGCAGGGCAGAAACGGAAAAGATTATCTCCTTCGATACGCAGGCTGCCTGCTGTACTTCCCTGGCTGACGACCAGCATTTGAAAAGCATCGGCATAGTCTTTCACCGCAGCAGCTTCAGCACTGGACTGGGGGCCCAAAACAAACTGGCACCCCTGCCCTCTCGCTTCCTCAAGATAGGTTCTGGCCAGGGCGGTGTCCAGCTTCGTGTCATAAACAAGCGACGTAAAACGTTTGTACGAACCTGTCTGCTCCATATAAGCATTAATATCTTCCAAAGCAATATCAATAGCGGCTTTCGATGTAATACCCAGGGAAGACCAGTTGCCCGTCAGGCTCAATAATGCCCCGATAGGGACCGTCTGTTGTTGGTGGGTTTCCTCTTCGATCTGCCTATCTTTCTTACAGGAAGAAACAGCAAAAAGCAGTACCATGGATAAGCTCAGTATAGATGTAATTTTTTTCATAAAAACAGTTCGTTTAAGATATCGGGCATAAATCTAATGATTAACATGGAATTGTCATAACTTTTTTTACAGAATTAATGCTCAAGAATCATCGGGCAGGCCAAAATTTTCAGATTTTTATTTCCATTCTTGTCATAAGAAAGGATAGCGTAAATTTACGTTTTAAAGTCCGGGAAGGTAAAAATCCATAAACTATAAAACATGTCTTATTGCAACGCTATAGAACAGATGCAGTCCGAAGAAAAAAAGGCTTTGCATAAAAACTACCACGATCATCATTACGGCTTTCCTATACACGACGACAATGAACTGCTGGGCAGGTTGATTATGGAAATCAACCAGGCAGGATTAAGCTGGGAAACTATCTTGAAAAAAGAAAAAGGCTTTAGAAAGGCTTACGATAATTTTAATATCCGGAAAATAGCTGCCTATACGGAAAAAGACAGGGAGCGGCTGTTAAACGATGCCGGCATCATCCGCAACCGCCTGAAAATAAATGCGGCTATCGAAAATGCAAAAACCATGATGACGCTGCAAAAGGAATTCGGGTCTTTTGAAAAATGGCTGGAGTGCCACCATCCCAGGACCAAAGAAGAATGGGTAAAGCTATTTAAAAAGACGTTTAAATTTACAGGCGGTGAAATTGTCAATGAATTCCTGATGAGTATCGGCTATTTGCCCGGAGCCCATGCAGCCCACTGCAAGGTCTATGATAAAGTGATGCGCAAAAAGCCGATGTGGGCAAAAAGCATGCCTACAAATACTTAGCGATTACAACAGGGTTAATGGCATGATGCGAGGAAGTATATACTACTTCCCTATCTTTCAATACAATGATTTGCGGCGACTGATGAGTTACCTTCAATACCTGTGCTATGAGATTTGAAACAGGACGGAAGGTTAATAAATCCAGGTAATGAAAATCGGCCTTGCCTTCGATCAGGGAATAGCCCTCCTTCAGTCGCTCTTTAGCATGCGCGCTAATGCCGCAAGTAGTACTGTCCTTAAAAATGATCTGTGGTTTTCCTGCAGAATAGGCCAGGATGTTATAAAAATCTTCTTCTGATTTTAGCGCTTTCCAATCTTTCATTTGTCAAAAATAAGCAATCATACAGACAATGACCAGTTCCTGAACTTTGAAGCCGATACCCTCCTTTCCTTTATCCATTTTAAATTTTACCTCAACAACATTTCATTTTTAGCCATATCTTTGCAGGCTTTTTTCCAAATATATTTCCACAACTATTATGCCTCCTCAGCCTAATAACAAAGCACTGGTTTTCATTTTTGCGACTTTGCTTATCGATATTATCGGCATCAGCATTATTATCCCGGTAATGCCGAAGTTAATTGAGCAACTGATCCATGGCGATATCAGTATAGCCTCCAGGTATAATGGCTGGCTCATTTTCACCTATGCCTTGATGCAATTTATCTGCTCACCTATATTGGGCGGCCTGAGCGATCGCTATGGCCGGAGACCTATTTTGCTCATTTCTTTATTCGGCCTTGGCATTGACTATGTATTGCTGGCTTTGGCTCCTGATATATTATGGTTATTTATTGGCAGGGCTATAGCCGGTATCGGCGGTGCCAGTTTTACTACGGCTTCTGCTTATATAGCCGATGTAAGCACGCCGGAAAAGCGGGGACAGAACTTCGGCCTGATCGGCGTTGCTTTCGGCTTAGGCTTTATCATCGGCCCTGTCATAGGCGGGCTGAGCAGTAACCTGGGTCCCAGGGCGCCATTCTGGATATCCGCAGGCCTGTCTTTACTCAACTTCACCTACGGTTATTTTGTGCTGCCGGAGTCTTTGCCTAAACGTAACAGGCGCAGGTTTGAGTGGAAGCGGGCCAATCCGGTAGGTTCCTTGCTGCAACTCAAGAAATACCCGGTCATTTCCAGCCTTATCGTTACCATGATACTGGTCAACATTGCCGCGCATGCGGTGCAATCTACCTGGTCGTTCTACACCATGTTCAAATTTGGCTGGACAGAGACGATGATAGGCTATTCACTCGGCGCCTTGGGTATTATGATCGCCCTGGTGCAGGGCGGCCTCATCCGTATCCTGATTCCCAAAATAGGGCAGGCCAATGCTGTAGTATTAGGATTGATTTTTTATATGGTGGGGATGATCCTGTTTGGCATTGCCAATAATGGCTGGATGATGTTTGCCATTTTAATTGTTTATTGCCTTGGTGGTATTGCCGGCCCTGCATTACAGGGCATTATCTCTAACCAGGTACACCGGAGCGAGCAAGGCGAATTGCAAGGTGGTCTTACCAGCCTCATGAGCGCCACTTCTATCATCGGCCCTTTGTTGATGAACAATTTATTCTCCTGGTTCTCGGGCAAAAATGCACCGGTATATTTTCCGGGCGCCCCTTTTATTGCGGGTGCAGCATTAATGCTGATCAGTATCCTGCTCGCTTTTCCTTTTTTGAAAAAGAACAGGATTACGAAATAAAAGCTGTTGAATCTGCTTGCGTATATTTCATAGAACTTGGATGATCATGAATCAGGAAAATCCTCTCCAGGTACTGTAAGAATACATACCTAAGCGATCTGAGCTTATGCAGTCTAAATATTGACTATATTTCTCTTGTAATTTTTTATGATTTTTGGTCAAGAGGAACTCCCATAAAATTTTTCATTCGTTCTTCGTTTTACGAATGAAAAATTTCATGTACGTTTGATGTTTAATCAACAGATAGCAACTTCAACCTCAATTTGAATGTTGCCTTCTTTCCCCTACAAAGCACAAAAAAAGACGAGACTCATGCCCCCAATCAGCTTCTCTAAAGTAGCCAACTCCTTAATACTTATTATTGCAGTATGCCTATCGCAACCGGCATCTGCTCAAAAAGACACCCTCACTAAGGAGCGATACAAAAGCTATCTATATGCGGGATTTGGTGTGGGTCTTGACTACAGCGGTTTCGGGGCCCGGATAGAATTCATGGCCCTCGACCACCTGGGCATATTTGCTGCCCTGGGCCATAGCTTAGCAGACGTGGGTTATAATGCCGGCCTTACCTTGAGGGCGCTGCCTGACCGTCGCGTCACACCTGTGTTCACGGCGATGTACGGCTATAATGGCGCCATCATTACCACCTACAACGGCAAAAAGATAACGGGCAATAATTATTATGGCTTAAGCTTCGGCACGGGGCTTGAATTCAGCTTTGGAAGAAGAAATTCCCATATTAATTTTAATTTATTAGTCCCTATCAGGAGCGAGCAATTCAGGAATGATATACAATGGGCATCATCCAGATTCGCTCACGGCATCTTATTCAGTCTTGGGTTCAATTTTGCACTGTAAAAATGATTATGGGATGAATAGGCAATGGAACACCCCAGGTTTATGATGCAATACAAAAGCAAGGATAAGCGTTTTTATATTGATAAATATATTGCTGCTTTAATTAAGCTTCTTTAGATTTTTTCAGCTCCGTACGCTTTGCATCCAATTCTGTAAATTGCTGCGCTACCTCTTCGATTTTTTCTTTTCGCTCCGGTATTTTTATTTCAATTTGCCGGATCAGATTTTCAAGATGTTGCCGTAATTCGATCTCTTTGGCGCTACTGCCTGTGGTTTGACTCAGAGACTCTTTGAAATCGACAAGTTTTTCTTCCTCTTCCTCCAGCTCCGCTTTTATTTTGTGTAAAAATTGTTTGGTTTGCTGCCAGCGGTTGTCCAATTGACTATGGAAACGTGCTTTTCGTTTGTCCCTGTCCGCATCTTTACGTTCAAAAAAGTACTTGCGGGCGGCAAGAAAACGCTCCCAGAGCCGGTCCTCATGCACCCTGGAAACGCGTCCGACCTTCTTCCATTCGGCCATAAGTTCATTCATTTCATCACTGGTTTCCCGCCAATCGGTAGATGTTTTCAACGCTTCGGCCCGTTGAAGCAGCACCGTCTTCTGGGCATAATTATCCTCCAGGTTTACTTTAATTTCCTCCGTGTTTTGCCTTTTTGCATTAAAAAATGTATCCCTTGCCTGTTGAAAACGGCTCCATAATGCATCTGCCTGGCTCAAGGGGACACGGCCTATACTTTTCCATTCCTCCATAAGCTGCGACATCTGGATGGTAACGGCCTTCCAGTCGGTAAGGGTGCAAATAGCTTCTGCCTTGTCTATCACTGCCAGCTTTAGCGCATGATTGGCTTCCTGCTCCCGCTGAATATGTTCAAAATGTCGTTTCTTCCTGTCAAAGAAAACATTCTGGGCAGTAATGAATCTTTGCCAGAGCTCTTCATTTTTGTCCGCAGAAGCCACCTTTCCGATAGTTTTCCATTCTTCTATAAGCACCTTATAGATTTCCGGTGTTTTCTTCCAGTTATCTGAGGAAGCCAGGCTTTCCGATTTTTCACATAATTCCAGCTTACGATCCAGGTTCTGCATCATATCCTGTCCTACTTCTTCCTGGTGCTGCCGCTTGCGCTCATAAAAATGGTTGCGGGCCTGTTCTATCCGGCTCCATAATTCTTCATTACGCCGGCGATCTATCGGAGGGGATTCTTTCCATGCTTCAATGATCAGGCGGAAAGCTTCCGTAGCGGCTTTCCACTCCTCTGTATGGCTATGCGCTTCAGCCTTCTCTACCAGCTTTAATTTTTCAGCATAATTGGCATCATATAATTGCTGCAGTTCGCGTTCCTTCCGGATCAGCTCTTCATATAACGGAGCATAATCCCCTAAGGCATTGGCCCGGTGGAGATAGTCTTTGATACGATAAACCTTTCCAGCTATTTTAACTTTCTCTTCCTGCTCCAGCCATTCCCGCTCCAGTTCTTTTATTTTACCCGATATTTCGGCGAACTTTTCCGTAAGCGCCGCAAGTACCGCCTCAAAATTTTCCGGTTGTAAAACCGCTAGCTTGCGCTCCGGGGAATATTGAGTGGCATTGAGCATCAGCTCGTTACCTTCATTGAGGGTACAAAATTCTTTACCGGCAAAATTGAGTTCGTTCCAAAGCTCAGTCATCGTCCGGCTTGCTGTGTTAGGTTGCTGTGTTGTCATAACAATATCCTTTTCCATTTTCAGAAAGTGTAGGCTTACCAATGTGAAAGCATTCAATAGTCACCACAAGTTAAACAGATTACTTTGATACACCAAATCTGAATAAAAAATATACTTCAAAACAAGAAATAGGGCCTCAAGCGAGGGGCTCCATTGCATTTACATTTTCTCCGGTACACCAATGCCCAGAAGCCTCAACGCATTTTTCAAGGTATGAGCGGTCATTTCCGCCAGCATCAGCCTCAACTGCTTTTTGCCTTCACTTTCTGCATGGGTAATATTATGTTTGTCATAAAATGAATTGAAAGCTTGTGCCAGCCGGAATGCATAATTGCATAAAACAGAAGGGTTATATTCTTTGGCGGCCTGCTCCAGTACCGCCGGGTATTGTTCTACCTGGCGGATCAGGGTTTTCTCCAAGGGTTCCAGAGGAAGGTCATCCGCTGTTCTTACCTCATTACCCTCCCATTCATTCTTCCGGAGTATAGAGCGGATACGGGCATGGGCATACTGTATAAACGTAGCGGTATAGCCATGAAGATCTATAGACTCCTTAGGATCAAATATCATTTTTTTACGGGGCTCTACCCGGAGCAGGTAAAATTTCAGCGCCCCCAACCCGATCATACGGTACAATTGTTCCAGCTCTTCAGGGCTAAATCCTTCGGTTTTACCAGCCTGCTCTGTTTGCTCTTTAGCCAGCCTGATCATTTCGTCCATCATATCATCAGCATCGACTACGGTACCTTCCCTGCTCTTCATCCTTCCCGATGGCAGTTCTACCATTCCGTAAGAAAGATGCTGAATGCCCGGAGCGCAAGGCTCCCCGAGTTTTTCCAAGATCCTTTTCAATACCTGCATATGGTAATTCTGTTCGTCCGCTATGACATAAAGGCTCTTATCCATATTAAAATCCTGGTACTTCAAACGGGCAGTGCCCAGGTCCTGGGTCATATACACGGAGGTGCCGTCTGCCCGCAGCAATAGCTTTTCATCCAGGCCATCGGCCGTGAGATCTATCCAAACGGATCCATCCTCTTTCCTGAAAAGTATGCCTGAAGCCAGTCCCTCTTCTACAATAGCCTTGCCTAACAGGTAAGTATTACTTTCATAATACATCTTATCAAAATCAATCCCTAACTGCTTATAAGTGGCATCAAACCCTTCGTACACCCAACCGTTCATCATCTTCCAAAGGCGATGTACTTCAGGATCACCCTGCTCCCACTGACGCAACAGTTGTTGTGCTTCCACCATAATAGGAGCTTCTTTTTCAGCGACCGGTTGTTCCGTTCCGGAGGCCACCAATGCTGCAATTTCTTCTTT
>CAZFKK010000092.1:0-704 GCA_964519735.1 uncultured Taibaiella sp. | reverse complement strand
TTTATAAACCTCGTTGAAACGTACATAGTAATCTCCTACCAGGTGATCGCCTTTAATATTTGTAAGTCCGGGCGTAGCACCATCAGCATAGCGCATCCAGGCCACCATTGATTTACAGATATGAATGCCCCTGTCATTGACCAGGTTTGCTTTAATGACTTCATTCCCGGTAGCCTTCAATATCTCTGCTACGGACCATCCTAAAAAATTATTACGAAGGTGTCCGAAGTGAAGGGGTTTATTCGTGTTGGGTGAGGAATATTCTACCATCACTTTTGGGCCTGTATCTTCCTTTTTCCCGAAATCCGGGTCGTTATAGTGGTGATTCAGGAAGGTAGTCCATGCCTTATCCGCGATAGTCAGGTTCAAGAACCCTTTTACCGTTTCATGAGCAGCAAATAAGGAATCCTGTGTTTGAAGGTAAGCCCCTAAAGTATGCCCCAGGGACTCCGGGTTTTGACGCAGGGATTTTACAAAGGGGAAAAGAACAATGGTGTAATCACCGGTAAATTCGGGCTTGGTCTCATTGACCAATATCTGGTCTTCAGTAACCCGGATTGCAGGAAACAAATGGTTCAATGCCCGGGCCGCAGTCTGTTTGATGTGCGCTACTATAGATTGCATAGTTCAGTTTAATAGGATAATATAAATACTCCTGCAAGGGGAGTAGGGATAATTTTATGACGGCCTGTACATGGATAAAA
>CAZFKK010000091.1:0-9959 GCA_964519735.1 uncultured Taibaiella sp. | reverse complement strand
AGAACTATAAGAAAATAGAAGCACTATAAAAAGATGTACTTCGTCGGGCGCTTACTTCAATTTCAAGTTTTGCATATCCATTGTCATCAGAATATTTTTTGAAGTGCCAAGCCAATCCGTTTTTGACGAGTTCTTTGTTTAGATTTCTGCCATCTTCCAAAATTACTTCTGCAATCAATCGTTTGTTTCGGTCGTATTTGTTCTTATCGCTGTAAACAAGTGTTACATAAGTTCCAAAACACAAATCAGATACAAACTGTTTGGCTCTGTTTCCAAATGGTTGTTTCTTTTCGGGACAGTCAATGTGAGCAAATCTTACAGTTTGTTCTTTACCGTCCATCAGTAATACAAATGTGTCCCCGTCTTTCATTCCGATTACTTTGTAACCGGGTTCCTTTTTTGTTGTCGGACTTTCTTCAAATGCACTTTGGTAGGGTTGGTATCTTTCATATTCTTTGCTTTCGGGATGATTGCAACTTATTAAACAAAGAAAAATAATGGATTGTAAAAGTCGTATCATTTAAAAATTATCTCGTTGTTGTCATTATCTATTTCTATTCTGCCAAATCGTTCTAAAACGGTCTGTCCTAATAATAATGGAGCGTTTACGTTGTCTATTACCGTTGCTTCAATATTGTCTAAGACAATGTTGCCAATTTTCACTTCACGCAAATTGATTTTAGTTCCTTCGGAAATTCTGCCTGTCGCATCCTGAAAATATTCTGACCCGATAAAATCTTCTTCACGAAGCAATCCCTGCCTAAACAAAACAACTGCTTCGGCAGACGAAATACAAATACAGCTTGCGCCTGTGTCAAAAATAAATTTTAGCCTAATGCCGTTTATTTCAATCCAAACATAACGTACTCCGTTCTGAACTTCCATTTGCAATATATTCTTAGGTTTATGTGCTTCAAATAGAGGAGGGGTTAACTTATTACTCTGAACTTCATCGTATGAATAAGCAGAACTTGACTGACCAGATGATTCATTGGAATATGAAGTATTATCAGTATAATCAAATTCACGCTTATTTTCGGAACTTCCACACCCTATGAAAGTAACACAAATGATGCAGGCGTACAAATATCTCATCATTTCTTTTTTTCAAGTTCATCGAAATATTTTACCTGCTTTTGCTTTCGTGGATTTACGCCATAATCATTGTTGCCGTCTGTGCCTTTTGAGAAAAGTAAAACCAGATTATAGAGTGGAGCTAATACCAGCCAACCGCTGTTGTTGGTGTCATGTATGCGCTTGACTGCCTGTACCAGCACAAAAGACAGCATTATGGAAGGTAAGATATAAAAAGTGAAAATTTCAAAAGCGTAAAAAGTGCTTTTGAAAGTGGTATCGTAAATCACCTCTTCTTTGTTAATAAATTTTACTTTCTCATATTTTTTTGGCAGTGCATACTTGTAATAGATTACGAAACACAATACTACCATAGCTACGGCAAATAACAATCTCAATAAAAATGCCTGTATGGTAATCCGTCCTTTGGTAAGGAAATAATGTGTTTCCTCGTTCATAGATTTAGGAGCTTTATAATTATATATGTTGTTCTTTTTGTCCATTTTGGATTAATTCTTTTTGGATTCGTACAGATCTTTTACAGCTTTATATTTTTCCCTTAAGGCTTCCACATTTTCCTGACAGGTGTTTACCGTTATGATTTCAGCTTTTAACTCGTCTTTTCGTTCTTTGTACGTAAAAGAAACAGGTTTTTGCAGGATGATATAACTGCTGTTGAAATTGGCATATTTACCAGCTTGTGTATAATAGGTAAATGTGTAAGATGCACGGGGGGCTATGAAAACATAATCAAATTCCTCGGTTTTGGTTTCTTCGGTGTTGTAGTAACTCAAATATCCATAGTTGATTATTAAAGAAAACTGACCGCTGTAAAGCGTATTGTTGTTTCGTATGGTTACGGAATGCCTCACTTCATCATACAGTTTGATGTATTCTCTTTTACTTTCTGTTATGGAATAAGCTGCCAAAGTATCTTTGATTTTGTCTGTGTAAGTTGTTATCCATTCTGCTTTTTCTATCTGCTCATCTTTACAGTCTCCCTCGCAGGATGTGATGAAACAAGCCGTTATTAACAACAATATAGAAATAAATATTGATTTGCTCATATATAATTGTGTGTTTATTCTCCCTCCGTTTTTTTAGGTTCTTCCTTTTTGGGGTTTTGGAGCTTCCTCTTTCTTTACTTCTGTTTTTTTTTGCTCCTTTTTGCTGCCTTCAACCTTTGGTTTTTCTGGTTGCTTTTTAGGCTCTGTTTCCTTCTTTCCAATTTGTGTTGGTATTGGAGTCGGTGCTACCGGAGCAACTTGTTTTTCTTCTGGCCTGTATTCTTCTGCAAAGGCAGGATTAATGCCTAAAGCATTTGCATCTCTTACAATCGCATCATAATATTTCTTTTTGTCTGTTGTGTTTGAATGTTCTTTTATATTTTGCAATAGAGTAGAAAGAATATTGCGCTTATTATTATCGTCCATAATATCAGTAAGGCTAACTGTTCCACTTTGCGGTTGGATTTGTTGCGAAATACTGTCCTCAGGTTGTGACTGTGGTTCAACAGTAGCTGTATCAGTTTCAGCATTTGATTGAGTATCGCCGAAATGACCTGTAAAAAAAAATGCCAATGCTGTAAGGCAAAAAACAGCTGCGGCTACCGATGCAATACGGAATTTTTG
This sequence comes from uncultured Taibaiella sp., assembly GCA_964519735.1. Lineage (GTDB taxonomy): Bacteria > Bacteroidota > Bacteroidia > Chitinophagales > Chitinophagaceae > Taibaiella. Next base: position 7,254 of record CAZFKK010000091.1, on the reverse strand, counting down.
GGTGGCAGATTGTTTGAACCGTTTAAATTTTTCTCCTGCATCTGCAAGCTCACGTTTAAGCTCTACGTTTTCTAAACGCAAGCCTGTGGTTTCTGTATCCTGTTCCATCTTGGATTTCGGAGTGTTGGGCTGTTTTTCTCTATACAAAATATAGTTGCCGTTTTCTTTTTGATAAACCGGAAAAACATCTTTACCTCTGCGTTCCTGTGTTCTTTTAAGATGTGCCAAATCATCAGAGAAATACAGCCTTGAAGTTTTGGTAATTTCATTGTTCAGCTCTACGGATTGTTTCAGTATATCTTTTACTAAAAATGCTTTTACCTCTTTGTTGATACTGATATTATTGAAATTATTGTATTCTACTTTATCAAGATAATTCCCGTTGCTGTGTTCTGTCAGTGCCCGCCATATTCTTTCTGCTTCGGTATAGAAATTACTTGTTTTAAATTTTACGCCATTTAGAGATAACTTTGCGAATTCTTTTTTTGCCGATTCTAAAATGGCGATGTTGGCTTCCGAAATTCTTATATTATTTTCCGAAAGCAAAGCCACACCATAAATACTACCGTCTATACGGTTGCCATTAAATGCCTGTGCCAGAGAATATAATTTGAGCAAATAGAAATGTCTGCCGTTTTTATTGAAAATGTATTTGGATAATATCTGCGTGTTGGAAACATCATCTACGGTAAAGATTTTAGATTCCAGTTCATCAAAGTCTTTTATAATGGTGTTAAAATCGTTCACATAGCTTTTACTGTCAAAAGCGTGAAAGGAAAAGTCCTGCGATTTACCAAAAAATATTAAGTAAATATTGTTCATTTTTATCCGAAAAGTTTTTGAAAAAATGATTTGTTGTCCAGTGTTTTGTTGGTGCAGATGTGATACAGCTTTTTCCAGAACCGAGAAGGGTAATCATAATTTATCCTTACGATTTCTTGCCTGATAACACCGTTCATAGGTGTTTCCAGAAGTTTACCTACCGAATAATTACCCCAGATAACATTGGAGTTTTTTACATAATTGTAAATAGAGGGGCGGTATGCTTTGATGTAATTTTCTATACTGTCTTTCTCGTTGGGGTTTTTATCCCATTGTGAAACAATGATAAAAAATTTTGCATTTTGAAGCAGTTGCGGTTGATTTTGTTTTACATAATTCAGAAAGTCATAATGCAACGCATCTTCACGGTCGTGAGCGTTTTGCGATGACTCTCCTGAATATCTTGCAGGTTCATAAGGGGTGATAAGCGTAAAGATAACCGGTGAATTATCAATCTTCAATCCATTGAAAACTGCGTTTATCTTGTCGGTAAACTCGCCACGATTACTTGTTTTGATAGACTGTATATCTTCTCCCGCCAAATCCAAAAAAGCCAATTTCAGCTCAGGTAATTTAGCTTTGGATGGTGTGATGTTAATGCCTATCAAGTCCAGCGTTCCTTTCTGGGTAGCATCATATAGGCTCCCTCTATCAAAGAAGTCCACCATATCATTTACGGCAAGGTTTCCTTTGTCATAAGGGAAGCTCCGTTCCACATTGGTTCGGAATAGTGTATCATTGCCTTTTCTTGCATAGTACATCAGAGAAGATAACAACAAAGATTTACCGGCTTGCGGAAACCCGATAGGAATAATCAATATTCTTTTTTCTTTTGTAAATTTGGTAAAAACCCTTGCAATGTCGTGCAAGGGAACGTTTGCCAGAAAATCGTTGTTTTGTTGTAACTGCTGATTACTTCCGCTGTTTTGCGATTCGTTCGTATTATCTAAGTTCAGATTTATTTTGCTCATTGTTTATGATGCTTTTTAGAAATGGGTATTAAAATGTAGTCGGTCCTTTCGTACCTGTAATGTAATCCCAAAAGGAAATTCCCGAAGAATCTTCATCAATTCCGTCTTTGCGTCTTATCATTAGGTAAATAAAGAGCGGAACAAGCAGGTCAATAAACAAGCAAAGCAGTATGATACCCCAGGTATCAATTCTGCCTATTCTCTCTATAACAGATGCAAGAGTATGTTCAAATTTTCCTAAATGCTTTGACTTGGGATATTCCTTAGAAAATATCGGAGGTTGTGGCTTGCTTAAAGCTGTATTTACCCTGATGTCTATTTGGTTTATTTTATCCACCACAATTTTCAGCGTTTTTATTTGCTTGCTCGGTAAATAATTATCGTATTTTAACGAATCCACTATGATTCTTTTATCATAATTGGCAATAGAATCCAAAACAGGACTGTATTTTTCGTAAAATTTTTCCAAATCGTAATTGGCATACACGATTTCCAATTTGTTTTTATCATCTCCTGAAATAGTAGTAGCAACATAATTCATAATTGCTTCATCTAATTTTTTCTCCCAATTGGCATGCAGCCTATCCAGCGCTTCAGGGTCTTTATCATTCCGCCTTTCGCCAGTAAGCTCGCTGCCAGTTAATTTTTTGAATTTACTCAACTCCTGATTGGCATAATTTCCGAATCCGCCTCTGTTGGCAATTTCAGTAAGTATGTTTTGCTTGATTTCAAGAAGATTATTGAGGGTATTGATATATTCATTTTTCGTAACCTGTGAAATAGCGTTCAATCTATTTTTTTGCAAGGTAAGTGCCTGATTTATCTGGTCGGTCTCTTCATTTATCAGTTTCCGTCCTAAATAAGATGGGTAGAAGTAGTTGAGATTGAAAACGAAAAACACAAAACCACCTATTACATAAAATGCCAAAGCAATTTTTCTTCCGTTTACAGCGATGTTATATGAAATCAGGACGAGTAATAAAACGATGCCTGCTATGAGCAGACTGCCGTATTCACTATCGAAAGGTCGCATTTCTTTCAGACCGAGGTGGCTGTGCCAGAAGCCCACGATGAATGCTATAAAACTTAATAACCAGGCTCCGAATTTTACGATTGGTGATATTTCCTTTTTATGGGTTGTCATAATCTCATATGATTTTAGCTTTGAGTGATTTGTTACTATTTTTCTTTGAGGTACACACAAAAAAATAACGTGGGCTAATTCCCATTGCTTGTTACAGAGGTTCTTGCAAAACCCAACCACAAAGCAAAAAGGAACGCCCACGCTTTTTTGCGTAGACGTTTCCACTTTCACTCCCCTGTGGTTGAAAAAATTGCAAGATTTCTGTAACAGGAAATTTTAAAGCGAAACGCTAAATATGTTTAGTTTACTCTTCTTTTAGTTTTTACTTATAGGCAATCATAATATTTTGCTGCTAAATTAAACAAAATCTTAAAACATAAAAATCAATTACCCGGAAAATAAAGTAGAAAATTCTTTTGTAAGCAGGAGAAACCTTACCAAAAGCTTATGGGGCGAAGTGTTTTCTATAAAGGTTAATTATTGCAATAATGACTTTGTAGGATGTCGGCCAAATTTTTTTTTCAAAATTTTTGAGGCTCGGTATATAAACAATCAAAGGGCAGTACTAACTTAGCCCCCCGGGTATAAAACACGTCTCCCTGTCACCCTACCAAGTTCTGGCAGTATCTTTAAATTATTAGACAGAACAAAGAATAGGGTAGAGATTTGTGAAATGACAATTATCCTAATCTTTTGATTGAAATCAAGAATCGGACAACGAATGTTTACCCTATGTTTACCCCGAAATCAAAAAGACCTCATAAATCATTGATTTACAAGGTCAATTTATTTCTAATAGTGGTCCCACTCGGGCTTGAACCAAGGACCCCCTGATTATGAGTCAGGTGCTCTAACCAACTGAGCTATAGGACCGTCCGCCTTATTATAAAGGTGGAAAAGGAGTGCAAAAGTAAGGCATATTTATGAAAAACAAAACACTGCTGTTTTTTAATTTTCAAAATATTTTAAATCTCCTTTTTAGTGTACCTTTGCACTCGAAATTTATCAACCTTTATAAAATTTTTTTTATTTAAATTATGGCGCATAACAAAATTGTGGAACTCCTGGGTTCTGATGCTGAGTCATTATTAACACACCAATGTAAGACTATCGAAACAGCGTCATTATATACGCCGTCTGCTGACCATGTAGATCAGGTATGGGCCGGTTCTAATCGTACGATACCGACTTTACGCAGTATTCAAACCTTATTAAACCATGGTCGCCTGGCCAATACCGGTTATGTATCCATCCTTCCTGTAGATCAGGGTATAGAACATAGCGCCGGCGCTTCTTTTGCCCCTAATCCTCAATATTTCGATCCTGAGAACATTGTCAAACTGGCGATAGAAGGTGGTTGTAATGCCGTGGCCTCTACATTTGGTGTGCTGGGCTCCGTTGCCCGCAAGTATGCCCATAAAATTCCTTTTATTGTAAAGATCAATCATAACGAATTTCTTTCTTACCCTAACCGCTTTGACCAGATCATGTTCGGCTCTATCAAAGATGCCTGGAACATGGGGGCTACTGCAGTGGGAGCTACCATTTATTTTGGCTCGAATGAAAGCCATCACCAGATCATAGAGACAGCCAAGGCTTTTGAATATGCACATGAATTGGGTATGGCTACGGTACTTTGGTGTTATCTGCGGAATGAAAATTTCAAAAAAGATGGGGTAGATTACCACGCTGCAGCAGACCTTACCGCCCAGGCCAATCATCTTGGCGTAACGATCCAGGCGGATATTATTAAACAAAAATTACCGGTTAATAACGGCGGATATACCGCACTTAATTTCGGGAAAACCCATAAAAAGGTTTATGATGAACTTACAACCGGTCATCCGATTGATTTGTGTCGCTACCAGGTAGCCAATTGTTACATGGGACGTTCCGGCCTGATCAACTCAGGAGGAGAGTCCAAGGGAGCATCTGATCTTTCCGAAGCGGTAACTACTGCGGTCATCAATAAGCGTGCCGGTGGTATGGGCCTGATCAGCGGCCGCAAAGCATTCCAGAAACCTATGAATGAAGGGGTCACCTTATTGAATACGATCCAGGATGTCTATTTAGATAAAGAAATTACCCTGGCCTAAATAAGAGACCGGTGTTATAGTAGTAAGGGTTGTTGTTCTTCACGGAACAACAACCCTTATGGTTTTATCATTTTGATATCTGCGTGTATGTTATATCTACCTAAGAAGTCCGGCAAAATGGTTGTTTTTAGGCATAATAAGAAAAAGAGGCTACTCCGGTTGAAGCAGCCTCTTTTTCCTTATTCTTTTCAGGAAATTACCCTAGGTAGGATTTCAGGGATCCGCTATACCTTGCTTTTTGTAAACGTTTAATAGCACGTTCCTTAATCTGGCGGATTCTTTCTTTGGTCAGGTCATATTTTTGGCCGATTTCTTCTACGGAAGGACCACTGTCCCCTTCTAAGCCAAAATAAGCGGAAATGATCTCTGCCTCACGGACACTCAGGGACTTCAGGATCCTTTGTATCTCTGCTTTCAGCGAGTCTTTCATTACCGTATCATCCGTATCGTTGCTGCCTTCCAGCAGATCACCCATGGCCACATCTTCAGCTTCATGCACCGGTGCATCCAATGATGTGTGACGGGTATTGCTGCTGAAAATATTAGCAATTTCAGTTTCGCTCATTTCCAGTATGCTGGCCAGCTCTTCAGTGGAAGGCTCCCGCTCATGTTCCTGTTCAAACGCGATATAAGCTTTGTTGGCTTTATTATAAGTACCGATCTTATTCTGAGGTAACCTTACCAGGCGGCCTTGCTCCGCTAAAGCCTGCAGGATAGATTGGCGGATCCACCATACCGCATAGGAGATAAATTTAAAACCTTTTGTTTCATCAAAACGCTGTGCTGCTTTAATCAGTCCCAGATTTCCTTCATTGATCAGATCACTCAGGGAAAGACCCTGATGTTGGTATTGTTTGGCAACCGATACCACAAAACGAAGATTCGCCTTAACCAGTTTTTCCAATGCCCGTTGATCGCCTACATGTATCTTTTGTGCTAGTGTTGTCTCCTCCTCAGGAGTAATCATCGAAATACGACTGATTTCCTGCAGGTATTTTTCAACCGCTTGCGAATCACGGTTGGTAATTTGAGTAGCAATTTTGAGTTGCCTCATAGTGTTATATATTTATTATATTAAAACTTAATTCGAATTCGGCTGCAAAATAGAAATATTTCTCTTAAAACTATAGACAGTATATAAACAATTTTATGTTGGGTGCTTGTTGTGTCGAATGTGTTAAATAATTCCTTTATCACCCGGTGTGCCTGATTGTCTTTATATACTCATCAAATTTTATTCCAATTTTATCGGAACAGGCCTTGAAAGGATATTTTTTACATATTTATTGTTTGTTTAATAAGGCCTTTAATGCCGGCCGGGTAAAGCTCAGCGGGCAAAGTTTTCCTAATGGCTATAAGGAGAACCATAAGAACGCAGAATGGGGAGATGGTATTGTGTCAGGTGGTGCTGTTAAAAAATGCAGAAGTCTTAGGAGCAATTAATTACCTTTGCGCAGATTCTTAAAAATACTGACAATTTATCATCTTTATGCAAAGAGATCTTTACCAGCACCCGGACTACTATTTATTAGACGAATTATTGACTGACGAACATAAATTGATTCGTGATTCGGTCCGGGCCTATGTGAAAAAGGAAATTAGTCCGATCATAGAAGAATATGCGCAGCAGGCGGCATTTCCGAAGCAAATTATTCAAGGTTTGGGAGAACAAGGTTGTTTCGGTCCCTTTGTGCCCCAGGAATATGGAGGGGCAGGCTTGGACTATATTTCTTATGGGATCATGATGCAGGAACTAGAGCGGGGCGATTCCGGTATCCGTTCTACTGCTTCGGTACAAGGCTCCCTGGTGATGTATCCTATATACACTTATGGTAGTGAAGCGCAAAAGAAAAAATATTTACCCAAACTGGCTACAGGTGAATGGATGGGCTGCTTTGGTTTGACGGAGCCGGATTTTGGCTCTAACCCCGCCGGGATGTTGTCTCATTATACAGATGCAGGAGACCATGTGGTCCTGAATGGCTCCAAGATGTGGATCTCCAATGCGCCCTTTGCAGATATAGCCGTAGTATGGGCCCGCAATCCTGAAGGCAAGATCAAAGGGTTGATCGTAGAAAGAGGTATGGAAGGTTTCACCACTCCGGAAACCCATGGTAAATGGAGCCTGAGGGCTTCTGCTACAGGAGAACTGGTATTTGACCAGGTGCGTGTACCTAAAGAAAACATATTGCCGGGCGTAGAAGGGCTGAAAGGTCCTTTGGGTTGTTTGAGCAGCGCCAGGTTTGGTATTGCCTGGGGAGCCCTGGGTTGTGCTATGGAT
>CAZFKK010000090.1:7437-9970 GCA_964519735.1 uncultured Taibaiella sp. | reverse complement strand
AATACAAGTTGCCTGTATTATTATCTATTTTTCCATAAAGACCGGAGACGTACAGTTCTCCCACGGGTATATTCCACTCACCAAAAGCCTGCGCTTTCACCGGCAAATGGAGCAACCATGCATTACCTTCTCCACTACGGAAGCCTCTTTCTGTGTAAGCAGTAAGGTAAAGATCTCCTTCATTACTCAATAAAGTCTGAGCCAGGCTCATTTCACCTGATTGGTCGAGAGATACATTCCTTTTGGCCACAATGTTTAACGTTTTGTCTAATAATACAGTACTCAGGCTTAATTGTTGCCCCTTTTTATTGCCCAGGGCAAAGACCATGATCATTTCTTTATTCACACTATAAGTAATCACGTAATTCCTGCCGGCAGTTCCAAACCAGCCTATTTTAACGGAATCCAATCCAAGAGGCCTGGATAACATCCTGGCTTTACTATCCAGACGAACCGCATATTGTATAATCTGGCCATTCTGTTCCGCTTCATAAAACACCAGGATCTGGTCCTCGTAACTGATAAATTGAACTGCACGCACCTTCTGCGGGAAAAAGTCTAAGGACACTGTTGCCAGGAGCCTCATAGAATCATTATAAGCATCTAAAAAATACCCTTCCTTAGTTGCCCTATAGGTATAAAGGCGGTCCCCGGACCAACCTACAACACTATATTGACTGGCATTAGCACTGAATTTTTGCTCTTTTGTATAATAGATATCCTGGGCACGAGTGGTGTGCATGCAGCACAGGATGGATAAAACTAAAGTGATGAACAGGATGGGACGCATTATGCAAATATAATAAGATAGGCGCTACCGCTTTAGAATTATATCGCCTCCCTAACATTTTCTTAATTTGCCTTAAATAAGACATTGAAAAATTAACATTATTTTTGCGTTCATGAAAATTTGAAACTAAGTTTTTTTTGATATTCTGAAAAATCGGCCTACCTTTGCAGTCCTTTTGTAAAATATGGCAAAACAATCACTAATTAAACAAGACGGAAATATCATTGATGCCTTATCCAATGCTATGTTTCGGGTTCGTTTAGAAAACGGTCACGAGATATTGGCTACTATTTCGGGTAAAATGCGCATGCACTATATTCGTATCCTCCCAGGTGATAAAGTAGGCGTGGAAATGAGCCCATACGATTTGTCAAGAGGTAGAATTATATACAGATACAAATAAAGAATATAATTTCAAATTTAAAATTGCATATCCAACATGAAAGTTCGTGCAGCCATTAAAAAGCGTAGTGCAGATTGCAAGATCGTACGTCGCAAAGGCAAATTATTCGTAATCAACAAAAAGAATCCCCGTTTCAAACAACGTCAGGGTTAAACTTTTTTCATTTTTAATTTTTAATTTTCAATAGTTAATGGCTCGTATAGCTGGTATTGATCTTCCGAAAAACAAACGTGGTGAAATAGGTCTCACGTACATCTTTGGTATTGGTCGTAGCACCGCTCGCTACATCTTGGAAAAATCTGGTATTGATTTTAATAAGAAAGTAAACGAATGGAACGACGATGAACAAACAGCAATCCGTAATGTCATCAATGGCGAATTTAAAGTTGAAGGTCAATTGCGCTCAGAAGTGCAAATGAACATCAAACGCCTGATGGATATTGCATGCTACCGTGGATTACGTCATCGTAAAGGCTTGCCGCTGCGTGGACAACGTACCCGTACCAATAGTCGTACCCGCAAAGGTAAACGTAAAACAGTTGCCGGAAAGAAAAAAGCAGCCAAGAAGTAAACCATTGCATGCTATGCAAATTCGCCGGAGCCTCTTTTATTACTTCTTGGCAGGTTAGGGATTTTGCAGCTTAACTTCGGTTAAGTATCATTTATTAACAGACTACCTTTTATCAAAAAATGGCAAAAGCAAAAGCAGGCTCAGCGAAAGCAGCCGCAAAAAAACGCGTAGCGAAAGTAGATGTACACGGAGATGTGCACGTTAGCGCTACTTTTAACAATATCATTATCAGTATTACCAACAAACAAGGTCAGGTCATCTCCTGGTCTTCTGCCGGTAAGATGGGCTTCCGGGGTTCTAAAAAGAACACTCCTTATGCTGCACAGCAAGCTGCAGCAGATGCTGCAAAAGTTGCTATTGATGCAGGCATGAAAAAAGCAGACGTTTTTGTGAAAGGACCTGGTTCCGGTCGTGAAGGCGCTATCCGCTCTATATCCAACAGCGGTATTGAAGTAATCACCATTAAGGATATTACACCTATGCCTCACAACGGATGTCGCCCTCCTAAAAAGAGAAGAGTATAAAATTGAATAGCAATGTTTTGGAGAGTTTCTTACTTTCCAAAACTTTCTATTTTATATAAACATATATTACATTAAAGATCCCTTTGTTTCCGATTTTACGGTTTTTATATGAAACTAAAGGGAATTGAATTAAAAACCGCTTAATTAAATATTAGCAATGGCTCGTTACACAGGACCAAAAAACAAAATCTGCAGAATTTTTGGAGAACCCATTCTGGGATCAGGAAAAAATCTGGGCAAAAACA
>CAZFKK010000090.1:4646-7427 GCA_964519735.1 uncultured Taibaiella sp. | reverse complement strand
AAAACAGTAACCCCCCGGGTATGCATGGTGCTAACCGCAAAAGAAAAGCACCCAGTGAATATGCTATCCAATTGAAGGAAAAACAAAAAGCAAAATATACCTATATGGTATTGGAACGTCAGTTCAGCAATACCTATAAAGAAGCTGCCCGCCAAAAGGGTTCTACAGGGGAAAACCTGATTAAACTTCTGGAATCCCGTTTGGACAATACTATTTATCGCCTGGGACTGGCGCCTACCCGCCCGGCTGCCCGCCAATTGGTATCTCATAAACATATCCTGATCAATGGAGAGTCGGTAAATATTCCTTCTTATACCTTAAAACCAGGCGATGTCATTGAATTGAAACCTAAATCAAAAGTAAACCAGGCTGTTATGAGTCATGTTCGTGGAAAGAATATGGCAATTAACTGGTTGGAATACAATGACAAAGAATTAAAAGGTGTATTCATGGCTTATCCGGAACGTGAAAATGTGCCGGAGAATATCAGGGAGCAACTCATCGTTGAATTGTATTCTAAATAATAATTGACAGGATTTGGATACCTTTTATCAGGGTGTCCAATTCCTCGTTTAAACAAGTAGGCTTTATTCTAAATATTTGGAATAAAATTAATCTATTAAAAATTTAAAATTTAATCATCCAATATGGCAATATTGAACTTTCAAAAACCGGATAAAATTGTATTGCAGAAAGCAACAGACTTTGAAGCGCAATTTGAGTTTCGCCCGTTGGAGCCCGGTTATGCTGTAACCATTGGTAACGCATTACGTAGGGTATTGCTTTCATCTCTTGAAGGATATGCTATTACCGGTATTAAAATTTCAGGCGCAGACCATGAGTTTGCTACTATTAAAGGTATCCTGGAAGATGTTACCGAAATTATCCTGAATCTGAAACAAGTCCGTTTGAAAAAGAATGGAGATGGTGAGCTGAACAACGACAAAGTGGAACTGGTGATAAAGAATAAAGAACAGTTTACTGCCGGCATGATTGGTGAAGCTACTCCTAACTTTGAAGTAATGAATCCCGAATTGGTGATCTGCAATATGGATACTTCCGCAAATCTGGAAATTGAAATTCATATTGGTAAGGGCCGCGGTTATGTTCCTTCAGAAGAGAACCGTCCTAAAGATGTACCGGTTAATTTTATTGCTATCGATTCCATCTACACCCCTATTAAGAATGTAAAATATACAATCGAAAATACCCGGGTAGAGCAACGTACCGATTATGAAAAGCTGATCATGGAAGTCATTACAGATGGCACCATACATCCTGAAGAAGCAGTAAAAGAAGCATCGCGTATCCTTATTCAACACCTGATGATCATCACAGATGAAAATATTTCCCTGGATGTGATGAAAGAAGAAAAAGAAGATACCGTAGATGAAGGCATGCTTCAATTACGTAAAGTCTTAAACACTCCTTTGGAGGATCTTGAACTTTCTGTACGTGCATTCAACTGCCTTAAAGCAGCTAAAATCAACTCTTTAAGCGAGTTAGTACAATACACTCAGGATGAATTAATGAAGTTCCGTAATTTCGGTCAGAAATCTCTGACAGAGATCGACCAGGTATTAGGGGAACGTGGTTTGCATTTTGGCATGGACATCAGCCGTGTAAAAATGAGTGAAGAAAACAACAACAATAATTAAATATAACCGGGTCCATACCAGATCCGGTTCCATTACTAACAGGTCATAAGACCGCACTCTGTAAGCCCTTGACACGGTACAGAGTTTTAAAATGAATTACTCATGCGTCACGGAGATAAAATCAACAATTTAGGCCGTACTTCGGCTCACAGAAAAGCGCTTCTTTCTAACCTGGCTTGCCAGTTGATCGCGTACAAACGCATTAACACAACCCTGGCTAAAGCTAAAGCTTTGCGTACTTATGTGGAACCAATCATCACTAAGTCTAAAAACGATACCGTTCACAATCGTCGTCTGGTATTCAGTAAATTACAGGATAAAGAGGCCATTAAAGAATTATTTGGCACTGTCAGCGATAAAGTAGCTGATCGTCCCGGTGGCTATACCCGGATCATTAAGCTGCAGAACCGTATTGGTGATGCCGCAGATATGGCTATGATTGAACTGGTTGACTTTAATGCCATCTACACTAAAGAAACACGTACCGCCGGTGCTGCTAAGAAAACCCGCCGTAAACGTTCTTCCGGAGCAAGCAAACCTGTTGCCGCTACAGAAGCTGCAACAACAACTCCGGTTGAAGAAACAGCAACGGTAACAGTAGATACCACTACGCCGGAAGAAGTGATCAATGAGGCTCCTGCAACCGAGACTCCTGCTGCTGATGCTTCTGAGCAACAATCACAGGAAGAAGGAAATAAAGACGCATAAGCCAATATTTTTTTCAGTAAATGGGGCTGTCCAAAAAATCTGGACAGCCCCATTTTTATTCGGTACGTTAATGGAATCTATTGTTCATTAATGAAATGCTCAACGGTTTCATTTTACTTTTCAGGCAACTCCGTTACTCATTTATGGGACCTATTATAGTCGATCTTAAGCAGATGGTATAGCTATAATGTATGCCCCGTAATAAATAAGATCAACGCTCTTCTTGTTGCCAGCGCTTGAAAGCCGCCTGCAACGCTTCAAGCTGTTCCTCTACCCTGCTTAACCGGGACGCCAGGTCTGTAGTGGAGGATAAGGAGGCTCCTGTTCCTTGTTCCGCATAACCCTCTTCAGCCGGAAGCTCCGTACCATCGCCTAACAGATGTTTATATCGTGTTTCTTTCTGCCCGGGTTGGCG
>CAZFKK010000090.1:1268-4636 GCA_964519735.1 uncultured Taibaiella sp. | reverse complement strand
CCTGGTTGGCGGGCTAACTGGGCGACAAACGGGCTTGTCCCATCCGACAATCCTTCAAGCACTGTTTGCACTTCTTCCAGGGAGTCAAACTCATAAAGCCTTCCGGAATTGGTATTCAGTTCACCAGGCGTCTGAGAGCCTCTTAACAACAGGAGGCAGATAATAGCCATTTCTGCAGGACCTAACTGGAAGTTCAAAGCAAGATTATGCTTGTATTTTACACTCCTGCTGGTACCCCCGGTAACAGTAGCTACCAAGCCCTTCTTCTTTAGGGTATCCAGGGTGAGCACTACAGTTTGCTCATCATACTGTACTACTGGCTTACGTGAGGTTTTCTGGTTGCAGGCTGCAAGAAGTCCATTGACCGTCATAGGATAATACTCCGGTGTTGCTTTTGATTTTTCTATCAGCGCACCCAATACACGCTGTTCCCGGTCATTTAACAAAGGAAGATTTAATTGATGATTTTCCATGCTTAAAGATAAGGACTAACTTAATACGGAACTACTTCTCCTGAAGCATTTTTATTTCCTTGATTTTGAATCAGACAAGAAATCGATGGCAGTAATGATTTTGTGCCATTAGTACTACATCATAGGATTTTTGATTGCATTTTTTCCTGCTTTAAGTATAAAAAATGGTCTCATATAATAGATTTCGACAAAGAATAGGAAATACGACAAAATAAACGGAATTTTGCATCTGGCTCACTATACCTCAAGCCTTTGAATCCGGTCTAGATATTTTAGTTTCTTCGTATCCTCAATCTTTCTAAGCTTCGTTTCAAAAACCGCAGGATCATCTTTCGGCAGAGATTATTCAATATTAAACAATAACTATGGCAAGATCACAGGAAACCTTCGGGAAAAAGGATAAAGCAAAGAAAAAATTACAAAAACGCAAGGACAAAGAACAAAGAAAAGAACAACGCCAAGCCAATTCCGATAAAGGAAAAAGTTTGGAGGATATGTTGATGTACCTGGATGAAGAAGGCAATCTATCTGCAACACCCCCCGATCCTAAAAAAGTAAAGGTTATAAAAACCGAAGATATCCGTATCAGTACGCCAAAATATGAAGATATGGAAGAAGAAGAAGTGGTGCGTACCGGCATCGTCGCTTTCTTTAACGATGCAAAAGGGTATGGTTTCATCAAGGATTCAAAAACCGGAGAAACTATATTTGTACACAGCAAAGGTTTATCAGAACCCATAACTGAAAACAACAAAGTAACCTTTGAGGTAGAAATGGGTAATAAAGGCCCCGTTGCCGTAAAAGTTAAAAAGACGGTCTGACAACCCCAAGCCTGTCTCCGGATGTCTCCGGAAGATTGCTCCCTGATGGCTTTAAACTTCCCTGCAGGCCTCTTGTAATAACTGCATAAAAGCAAGTCCCTTTTCCCGTGCAAAGCGAATATTTCTCTGAGGAATATTTTCAGGCCTGGGAAAAGGAGCCAATGCCTTAGTAATACTGGCCTCCCGCAAAAGATGTAACATAGGATAAAGAGAACGGTTGGTATAATTGGCTGCATCATCGGCAGCTGCATCAGCAAAACAATAATCGGGATGAAACCCGGCCAACTGGTAAATACCGTCATATCCCTTCCTGGATGCCAGGCGCTCAGCCTGTTTTACGAATAACAAGTACTCGCTGAAATCACCAAATTGTTCCGGGAATATAATCAAAGTCGTTTCCGTCTGCGGTTGCCTGTCCAGGAATTTCAATTCTTTGAGTAAAATATCTGATGTTTTCAAACCCTGTGGCATCACTACATATCGTATGGTTTGTTTATGAAAGGGGGTAGCAGCAAACGGGCAGAAATGACACCCTATAACTACGGACCTTATCCACTTAATTGTTTGCTCGATAATAACCTGATCCGGTGAAATAAAAATAGTTTTGAAGATGAATCAAATAGAACAAGATGGCTGATGATAAAGGTAATGCTTAAAAGTTAAGAAAGGGAAAGATCAGTATATAAAAACAGCCTTTTGCTACTCTTCCCTGTTCAATCCAAAAAATAATCACAAAAAATAATATTTATTTTACAAATCTGACAATAATACATTACCTTCGTTTTTTTATTATCAATTTATTTCAATTTTATGAACGAAGGAACAGTTAAGTTCTTCAATGAGGGTAAAGGTTTTGGCTTTATTACTCCAGACGACGGCACTAAAGATTTATTTGTACATGTTTCCGGTCTCTTAAGTGACATCCGTGAAAATGACAAAGTATCTTACGAACTGAAAGATGGCCCTAAAGGCTTGAATGCAGTTAACGTAAGAGTTGTATAATCCTATATAGATAATACAAAGATGAGTTATGGAAAGTATGCCTCCTAAGGGAGGCATACTTTTTTTATGTCCTGTAATCTCATAGCCACATGAAGGAATTTAATTCCCCAACTTTTCCGATTGATCCGGAAGTAGCTTACAGTAATTTATTAACGGATCTGATAATAGCCATCTGTCGATTCTGGTGATTAAGGGTAATTCCCTATTTTTGCACTCCATTAAACAGGAATATAAAGAACTATGAGTCAATTCGCTTCACATAACTTCGCCGATGAGCGGGCCCTGATCAGGGTTGATTTTAACGTACCTATTAAGGATGGGCATATTACAGACGATACCCGTATGCGGGCTGCACTGCCTACCATCAATAAGGTATTAAAAGACGGAGGCAGCGTCATTCTGATGAGCCATTGGGGACGTCCTCTAAAGGATATGGCTAAAAAGCCGGGCCTCAGTTTATCTGATTTCTCTTTAGGCCGTATTGTGGACCACCTGGCACATTTGCTCGGTCGTGACGTACGGTTTGCACCCGATTGCCTGGGCACCGAGACAGAGCAAACATTGGCTGCCCTACCTGCCGGCTCGGTAGTACTCCTGGAAAACCTCCGCTTCCACCAAGAAGAAGAAAAAGGAGATGCGGCCTTTGCAAAGCAGTTAGCCACCTATGGTACGGTGTATGTAAATGATGCATTTGGTACCGCCCATCGTGCACATGCTTCTACTTCGATCATTGCTCAATATTTTCCTCCGGGTAAAAAGATGTTCGGCTTGCTGATGGAAGCCGAAGTAGCTGCCGGTACAAAAATACTGCATCATAGTGAACAGCCTTTTACCGCCATTATCGGCGGAGCAAAAGTGTCCGATAAAATATTAATTATCGAAAACCTGCTGGAAAAGGCCACCGACATCATTATAGGCGGGGGTATGGCCTATACCTTCTTTAAGGCTCAGGGAGGCCATATCGGCAACTCTTTATGTGAGGATGACCGGATGGATACCGCACTGAACCTGCTTGCAAAAGCTAAAGAAAAGGGAGTCAACATTCACCTTCCTGAAGACAGCATTATTGCTG
>CAZFKK010000090.1:0-1235 GCA_964519735.1 uncultured Taibaiella sp. | reverse complement strand
CCCGGACCGGAATATCCGGCAGCGGTGCTATTGACGAAGGATGGATGGGACTGGATATTGGCCCGAAAGCCATAGCCGCCTTTAATAAAGTCCTGCTGGCCTCCAAAACTATTTTATGGAATGGCCCTATGGGCGTATTTGAAATGAACGCTTTCCAGGCCGGCACCAAAGCTATTGCTGAAGCAGTTCGCGAGGCGACTGCCCGGGGAGCCTATAGCCTGGTAGGTGGAGGAGATAGTGTGGCCGCTGTCAATAAATTTGGTATAGCAGACCAGGTAAGTTATGTTTCTACCGGGGGAGGCGCTATGCTTGAATTTTTTGAAGGTAAAGATTTACCCGGCCTGACCGCAATCCTGGAAGATAAGTAAATACCTGAGAGATAAGTGATCCTTGTTTTCCCTCTTGATTAATTTTTATGGACAAGGGGGAAAACAAGGATCAACCAGGCAAAGGGAACCGCCGTTTCAGATGTCAGCGTAGCTTTCCTTTAAAGGAGCGATCGCTCCCCTGCTTTCAACAGCATAACCTATTTCCACTCCATTTTAAACTGGCGTTGCCAATCATTCCAGGACATCGTTTTATGAAGATCTGCTCCTAAATATTTTAAGATACTTTCCATCTGATTCAACTCCAAATACCCGGGCATAGGTTGGGCATTCTCGAATTGTTCATCCATAAATATAGTAGTGGGATAGGACAATTTGCCCTGCATTAATTCAACAGCAAGATCGTGAGCCCGGTTAGCAGCAGTGAACTTATATTGTTTGTTCAAAAAAGTAACGGGTGCTTTTTGTTCTGCATTAAATTTTATGGCATAATAATGTTCATTAACATATTTAACCAGGGCCGGGTTGGCATAAGTCTTTTTGTCCATTACCTTACACCACCCGCACCAATCCGTGTACATATCGATCAAAACCTTTTTAGGTTTCACCTTCATCTTTTGCTCCGCTTCTTCAAAGCTTAACCAGTTTATTTCGGTTTCCCGGGCAGCATTTTCACTTTTGGCAGCACTCTTTTTCCCGTTATCGGCACAAGCCATCTGAGTTGTGGTGATTAATATACTCGCCAAAAAAAATAGGAATCTCATGATATGTTTATTTAATTGTAAGCATTACCTCGGCAACAATACCGATTTTTTGTCAGAAAGTGCAAATTACTAATAAGATAACTTAGTTTTGTTGCCTTAACAAACTGTTCAATAGCATGAAAATTGCCATTGCCGTAACAGGAGC
>CAZFKK010000089.1:0-10034 GCA_964519735.1 uncultured Taibaiella sp. | reverse complement strand
ATCATTTTGTTGGTTCCATCGGTTTGGCTTATCAACACCTGGTAATAATAAGTCCCTAGCTGTACCGGTTCATTTTTATAAGTCCCGTCCCATCCTTCCTCAGGATTTGAAGTCTCAAACAACAAATGTCCCCAACGATTGTAGATCCTGAAAGCCAGTAGTTGCCCGAATTTTACATGCATCAATTTGAAAACATCATTATTGCCATCTCCGTTAGGGCTGAAAGCAGAAGGCAGCAATGCCCAGTCGGGAAATATTACCTTAACCGTTACGAAGGCAGTATCCCGGCATCCGAACTCATTCCTGCCTACCACCTGGTACACGGTATTGCCCACAGGACCGGCTAAGGGGGCCGCAACCCGAGACTGATTCAAGGAACCGGCTGGGGACCATTCATACCATTCAGCACCGGAGGCCTGTAACAGGATCTCATCACCATAGTAAATCAGGGTATCTACCGGCGATACAGACAATAAATTTCGGGACAGGATATGGATCTGTATGCTGTCCTTACCCACGCATCCCCCAGGAGTGGTAGCGGAAACAAAAAGCTGGTAGTCGCCGACGGGAGGCGCAAACCTGTTCGCTGCAGAAAAATCGTCTCTTAAATAATCTGCCGGTGTCCAATGATAAGAATAAGGAACGCCTTCCGGCAGGGCATAAACCTTCAGATCCACAGAATCACCCTCAGCCAGGCAGGCCCGGATATCATCCGGCAAAAATAATTCCGGTAATGGAGCTACAGTAATGATTATGGAATCCCGCGTAGTACCACATTCATTGCTAAGGTCCAGCCAGTAAATGCCGGAACGTTTGATATTCATAACCGGAGCTGAACTATTATTATACCACTTGTAGGAGACATCACGCTGTTCCGGAATTGGAAAAATATCCTTATCAATGCCCTGGCAGAAGGAAGTATCGTTTCCCAGAGTAAATACAGGCACTTTACCTGAAGAAACTTTAATTGTGTCCGAGCCTACACAATTATTGTCCACCACATCCAGCCAATAAATACCGGGATGGGTCACCTTGTAAATAGCGCCCGTATCCTTACCGTTCCATTTGTTTTTGCCCTTGGGAAATGGAGCAACTAATACCAGGGTGTCCCCGGTACACAAAGTGGTATCCGGTCCTAATGCCTCTTCCAGGCCGGCAGCCGATGAGGTGCCAAAATAAATATCATCCAGCCCGAGATCTGTCCATCCATTGCCCGTACGGCTTTCGATAACCAATCTTGCCGTAGTATTATTTCCTGAATTCCAGTAACAACATAAATAGATCCAATCGGGACAGCAAGGCGTTGTAAACATGCCCAGGTTAATTTCAGCCATATCCTGCCCGTTAATGCGCATCCCCATTACCGGTGCGCCGCCGGAAACACAATTGGGATCCCGGGCAAGATCCCTGACCCAGGCACTAAACACATAATTAGTGTTGGGGCTAACCTGAACCAGGTTTTGCAATCCTGCCGGCAATGCAGGATCATAAGGTCTCCAGGCTATCGCCGGATTAGAGGCAGAAGCGCCTCCCGGTGTATCGAACCATAAAAATTTCCCCAGGCCGTTTCCATAAGTATGATCGTACTGGGGGCTTCCGCCACAGGCTCCATAAGACCTGGAAGCTGTAATTAAATAGTTACCCACGCCGATATTATTATTATTGAATGTATTGTCGGTCTGAAATCCCGGCGGCACCCCTCCGGCAGGAATGGGCGCTGAAAAATCCGGGTTGTAACCGGCTAACAGGTTGGGACCATTAGCACAGCATTGAGCATTCAAAATTGCAGGACAGGTTGCCCACAAAAGGGTAAAAAATAACAGAATTTTCATTTCAATATTTTGCGATCTATTGTACGACTAACCGGTTCTCTTTTAAAATCCGGCATTACCTATATGAAGAAGCCAAAAGACACCTCTTACAAATAATCTTTATTCAATATAACATCCTGTATAACCCTCACGTTGATCATTATTCTGCATTCATAACAATCTTCTAAATCAATAAGCTAACGTTTCCTTAGTTTCAAAAATAAGCTTCTACTTCTTCGGAGAAGCACAAAAATCCACCAACGGTCGATCTGAGTTCATGAATAGGAGCTAAGCCCGTTACATTATACATTATCTTTGCCTATCATGATGAAAGCTCTGATTATAGATGATGAAGCTGCAGCAAGAAATGCATTGAGCAGCCTGTTACGGGGACATTGTCCGGAATTGCAGGTAGTAGAAATGGCAGTAGATGTACCTTCTGCAGTAAAGGCTATCCATAAGTACCAACCCGGCATCATCTTCCTCGATGTGGAAATGCCCGGACAAAACGGGTTCCAGTTACTGGACTATTTTGAAGCCCCTGATTTTGAGATCATTTTTACCACCGCTTATTCAGAGTATGCGCTCAAAGCTTTTGAAGTATCCGCTATTGATTACCTGCTTAAACCTCTTCAGATCAGCAAACTGAAAATAGCCGTGGATAAAGCTATCCGCTCCACCAGGCATACGGGCATTAAGGAAAGGGTCAATATTCTAAAAGAAACCCTGGAGGTCAATCATATCCAAAAGATAGCCTTACCCGTGGCAGGCGGCTTATCCTTTGTTAAAGTTGACGACATTCTCTATTTACAGGCAGAGGGATCTTACACGTATGTAGTTACCCTGGAAGGAAAAAAGCTGATCAGTAAGAAAATAAAAGAATTCGAGGATATCCTGAACGAAGACATCCGGTTCTTCAGGATACACCGGTCTTATATCCTTAATGCAAAATACATCAAGGAATACATCAAACATGATGGAACCTGTGTTTTGACCGAGAATCAGGATAGCCTGCCCGTAGCCCGGGAACGGAAACAGGCTTTTGAAGAATGGATAAAAAAGCTACGCATAGAGCCCTCTTCTAAACGTGGACGTGCATGAAGTTCCTGTTTTATTTTAATAGTTGCCTACTGATGCTCTCCGGTTTTGCAGGCCATACGCAGGTCCCTGCTGATTATGGCTTTCAGCAGGTCACCAACGCACCCTGTAATAGCATCTTTGATGTATATATTGACCGAAAAGGTTTCGTATGGATCGGACATGAATTAGGCTTATCCAGGTTTGACGGCATGTCGTTTACTTCCTACCATCATCCCTTGCAATCCTCTCTTGCCATGAGTAATCTTTCCGAGGACAGCAAAGGAAGACTATGGAGCATGAACTTTGACGGACAACTATTTTATATTGAACATGACCGGATGCATTTGTTCCAGGACTACAAACCTGATTTAAACCTATCGACCTTTGTCATCGTCAATGATGAATTACTGGCCAAAAGCAGCAAAGGCCTATTTGTACTGGATCTTAACACCAATAAAACTAAAGTGATCACGAGCTTTGCGGATACCCTACCTTTGAGCCGGTTGGAGGATCTTTTATACAGCTATGGCCACCAAGCCCTGTTCCTGGTGGCTTTAAAAGATAAATGGGGATTAATGCGCTATATAAATGGCCGGATAAATCTTTTAAAGCCTGCTTTCAAATACCCGTTTAACCTTATCGCCTGGGCAGATGACCAGCAGATCATCATGAGGAGTTCTTCATTGAATGATGAATTAACTTCCTTCCAGGTCAGGGGAGATTCGCTTATACTTCAAAAAGCTATCCCACTTAAAGGCAGCATGGTTTATTCCCGTTCTTCAAAGGCGCATAATACCATATGGATTCATGCATTAAAGCAGAGTAAAGCCCTTCAATCACCTGAAGAGATTAATAATCTATCTCTTACAAAACTTATCGAAGACCGGGAAGGGAATACCTGGGCTTCTTCTTTAGTATATGGCTTGTTACTCAAAAAAAGGGAATCTCAATGGACACTGAACCCGGTAAACAAAAACGCTTCTTACATCACCTGTTTCGGATTTTTCGCCAATAAAATTATTGCTTCAAAATCAAACGGCGATCTTCTTATCGCCGATTCGGTCCCTCAATTTTATAACGGCAGGCATCAGACGGTAAATTTAGGCCAAAAGTTCAATGCCGGTTTCGTTTCAGGAACACAGCTCTGTGCGTACGGTGCTCCGCGTATCTTCATGCTCAACCAACGTTTTGAGGTAGTCCAACGGGTCAACAGGTATGCCAACAATGCCAGCCCCAACAGCATGGACCATAACATAAATCTCTTTTCGACCAAGAACGGTATCGTAGCCCTTCCTATTGATCCGCAGCAACACCACCCGGTTCCTGGGCTTATCGCCACTCATTTTGACTATAGCGTTAAAGGCAAGTGTTATATCAGTAAGTTGGACAAACGGGTCCGGGGCATTTATTACGATACCACTCAAAAGATATTGTACGCCGGCTTCAGCAATGGTTTATATGCCTATACCGCTACCCAGGTTAAAGAAATAAAATTCAAAAATTTCCCAATCTACGCCTATGATATTAAGCGCCATGATAGCCTCATCTATATAGCCACTTTAAGTAGCGGCGTACTGATCCTGAAAAATAATGAGGTCATCGGGCAATTAAATGGCACAAACGGTTTGCTGTCCTCCACGATACTCAGTCTTAAAATGTACAACAATCATTTGTGGATCCTCGGCGCTGACGAGGTGCAGCTCTATGATATGGAGCGAAAAGGATTCATGGATTCCATCGTATTGCCACCGGTAAAAGGAGCCCAGGTTTTTGATATGATAGAACATAACGGGAAGGCCTATTTCTCTACCATTGAAGGTATCTATTCCATCCCCTTCAGCAAGGGCAGAGAGGATGTATTGCCCCTCAATTACCTGTTATCCGTTATCGTTAACTCAACGGATACGATCCGGGATGGGGCCAGCCTTTCTTACAAAAAGAACAGCCTGTTGTTCAACCTGGTCGGATTGTATTACTTCAACCCCAACGGTGTTTACTTCAGCTACCGGTTATCAGGCTCCGGAATGGATACCAGCTGGAAATACAGCCCCCAGGGCCAGAATAAGATTATATTTCCGTATATTATGCCGGGGCATTATACTTTCGAAGCCGTGGCTTATACCGCTAACGGATTGAAGGCCGCGCAAAAAATAGCCTTTTCTTTTACGATCCAGAAGCCCTTGTGGCGGCAATCCTGGTTCCTGCTCAGTATTGCAGGGCTGATCGCCGGTTTAAGTTACCTTTTCATCTATATGCGTATCCAAAACAGGAAGAAGGCCAATCAGCTGATCATTGAAAAATTAGAGTACGAAAGCGCAGCCAACGAAAGTGAGCTGAAAGCTTTGAAAAGCCAGATGAATCCCCATTTCATTTTTAATAGTTTGAACACCATCCAGGAGATGTTTATGTGGGGGGACAAAAATGCAGCGAATGAACAATTGGCCAATTTCGCCATGCTCACCCGGCTTATCCTGACCGTATCCGGCAAAAAGACGATCTCCCTCTCCACGGAGATCGACATCCTGAAAAAGTACTTAACGTTGGAAAAGATGCGTTTCCAGGAAAGCTTCAGTTATGAGATCCTGGTAGAAGAGGGCATGGACGAAGGATATACCCAGATCCCGCCGATGATCATACAACCTTTTGTAGAAAACAGTATCAAACACGGTCTGTTGCACAAGGCAGGGGAAAAGATACTCCGTATCCATTTCCGGGAAACACCGGAGTACGATTATGTGATCTGTACCATAACAGATAATGGTATCGGAAGAAAAAAATCAGCTGAACTCAATAAGGTCACCCGGCATAACCACAACAGCTTTTCTATTGAAGCGATCCAAAAGCGGCTAGACCTGATGCGTAAAGAAAAAACCGGACGGTTGTCCATCACCTATACCGACCTTGAAGACGAAAACGGCCGTGCTTCGGGAACAACGGTAAGTATTGTCATCCCCACATTTATCACCTGATAGATTTACCTGAATGTTTCCCTGTTCCCGGATTTTCAGAATTGATCATGACATTACTACCTTCACCAGGCTTACCTAATTTTTGGGACAAGCTCCCCCTCTACTCCATAATCTTGATCAGCCACCAGCCTACAACAGCCAGGAGCAGTAATAAAATGACATACATCCAGACCATAGTATCTGTTGGTCGTTTACGGAGTTTCTTTTGTTTGCGTTGTTGCACCTGCTTGCGGAGCCGGGAGTTTATCTGAGCAGTGAGCAGCCTGACCCGGGCCGGGTCTTTGATCTCGGCAAGGCCATCCAGCGCATCACTCAGGAAGGGGTCCTCATTCATGAGTTCCTCAATCCGGTGCTGCTCCCGGGCACTAAGGCTACCCGCAACATACCTTAAGAGGTAGTCGCTATCCATGTCGCCGCCCTGGCTTTTTGTTGTTTTTTTTCGGTTGACCAAAATATTATTGTCTGTTTTGCTTCATTAACTCAGGATTCCAGGCGTATTTTCAGGTTTCGTTTGCCATTCTGGATGTGGCTTTTCACCAGTTTCTCGGACCAGCCGGTCTCGGCTGCGATCTGCCGGTAGCTCTTTTGTTCCAGGTAAAACAGGGTAATACAAATGCGTTGCGGTTCTTTTAAATGTAATAATTCCTCCTTTAACTGATCAATATACTGCTCCTGCCGGATGAGCTGGCTCATAGGTACTGTTTCCGGTTCGGGTACAAACTGAAGGGCGTATTCATCCGTCCAGATCTTCTTATCCCTCAAATGGCTCAGGCACCTATTTTGTGCTACCCGGTATAACCAGCCCCCGATATTATCGATCCGGTACTTAGGGATCTCGGACAAGGCTTTCAGTAAAACCTGCTGTACCATATCTTTAGCCAGTTCCTCCTGTTTCAGGTATTTCATACATACCCCCAGCAGCAATAAGGTATAGCGCTCCAGTAAAATACCCAGCCATTCATTATGCCCATCTGCATAAAACCTGGCGAGCAATTCCCCATCATCTATATTTTCTGTATCCCGGAACAAATATAAGCCCTTATTGAAAGGATGAAAGTACAAATATTACTCTATAGATGCCTGATCCTGGTTTTTCCATATTATTTTTAACCTTTTGAACCCACAGACCCACCGCTGGTACTCAAATTTTGTGTATTGTTGCAGCCTGAAATAAGCAAGAATTCCGGGAGGCAGGGCTCAGAAAAACAGGATTCATGAAAGATGATCGGGGAAATATACGGTTTATAGGGGCGCTGATCCTGCTCCATGGCCTTTGGTTCTGCCTGGCCATGGTGTGGGGGAACCTGTACAACGGCGACTCCTATGAATATATCTACCTGGCAGAAAACATGCTGAAAGGGCATTATTATGCGGGTAACCCGGCTTTGCCTGTAGTAGAATCCAAGCTGACCCTCCGCACCCCTGGTTATTCTTTGTTCCTGCTGCTGTTTTATCCCTTCGGGTTCTCCAACACGTTGATCCTGCTACTGCAAAATGGCATTTCCATAGCTTCCTGCTGGATGATCCGGGAGGTCTTCCTGAAAATCGCACCGGGTACCCGCCATTCCTGGATCTACCTGGTCCTCGTAGCTGCCTACCCGGCTCAAATGATTTTCTCGGATATGCTGGCGCCGGACATCCTGCTGCAGTTCTTCCTGGTGTGTTATTTCAGGAACCTGGTATTCTTTTTGGATAGGCCTGCCTTAAAACAGATGATCCTGATGAGTTTATGGCTGATTGCCGCTGTTTTGACCAAACCCATTGTCTATCCCTTCCTTGGCCTTCATTTTATTTTTGCCCTGGGTTATGGTTTCCGCTTCCGCAAAAGCGCCTGGAGCATTGTAGCAGTTATCCCCCTGCTGGTGATGCTGAGTTACGGATCCTGGAATAAATCCCGTACGGGGTTTTACCATATTTCAAGTGTGCAGTCGGTGAATATGCTGGAGTATAATGTCCGTTTATTCCTGGTTTCGGCTTATGGCCAGGCGTATGCAGATAGTGTCCTGAAGCAGGAAAAAAAGACAATAACAGCGTTGCCCCGGCTCCGGGAGCGCTATGCTTATGCTTCGCAAAAGGCCAACACCCTGATCAAAGACCACTTTATAGCTTATACCTTCTTTCACCTGCGGGAAAGCCTGCGGTTCTTCGTGGAACCAGGCAAGGGAGAGCTGGACTTATTTACAGGCTGGCTCAGCTACCGCTTTGAACGTAAAGGAAATGTGCGGGACAGCTATCGCGACCATGGCCTGAAGGGCGTGTGGCATTACCTGGAAGGGTATCCCTGGTTGCCGCTTATTTTAATGACCGGGCTATTTAACCTGTTACGCATCGTAGGATTTTTGTTATTTTGTTTCCATAAACAGATACCTTTGGTCCTCCGGCTGGCTACATGTATTTATATTGCTTATTTTGCATTGCTGACGGGGCCGGTGGCCAATACCCGCTATTTCCTTCCGGTATTGCTGGTGATGTCCGGCTGTGCCTGTTTAGGTTATGCGTCCCGGTGGCAACCATTAAATCATCGCAATGTCCCGAAATAGAAGCTACACCCTCTCCTTATACTGGGTTCCTGCCTGCCTCCTTTGTGTCCTGACCGGCTTAGCCTGGCCTTTCTATCAATATTTTGTAGATCAAGATGCCATCAGCTACCTCCTGCTGGCAGAGCGCTATGCGGCCGGAGATTATAGCCATGCCGTTAATGCCTTCTGGAGTCCCATGGGCTGCTGGCTTACGGCCTTATTGGTCAAAATAAGCGGCTGGCCTCTTTTTGCTTCCGCCATTATCGTCAATACGCTGCCGGCATTGGGCATGGTCATCGCGGGACAATACCTGTTCCATCAATTCCGGGAAGGGCTGACGGAACGCTGGTGCTTTGGCCTGAGTTCAGCCATTTTCTGGACTTATGCAGTGTACCAACAGTCTTTTACCGACATCTGGCAATATCTCTTCCTGACCCTTGGCTTGCTGCTTCTGTTAAAGGACAGCTTCACCCGGAAGCCCGGGATTTGGGTATTACTGGGTGTACTGGGCGCTTTGGCCTATTTCAGTAAGGCTTATGCATTTTATTTTTTCCCGCTGATGATCCTGGTGGCAGCGGTCATGAAGTCCGGGCCGGAATGGAAAAGCAGGGCCGGGTTGCGCCGGTTGGCCCTGCTCTGTACGGTAGCCATCGGGACGCAGTTGCTCCTGGCTTTCCCCTGGATCTATATATTAAAAGAACATTATGGGATATGGACCACCTCTACAGCCGGGAGCCTGAACCTGTCCTGGTGGCTGGTGGGTACCCAGGAATTTAAGGAAGGCCTGTCCGTATTGATCCCCCCGCCGCCTTACCCGGGATCCATTTTTTATTTTGAAGACCCTTACCTGGTCCAGGGCCATTTCGCGCATTTTTGGGATAGCCCCCGGATGATGATCAAATTGTTGCTGCGTATAGGCTATAATGTGCTGGGATGGGTAAGCGGCACCAATCGCCTGTCTCCTTTTTATTTTTGTACCTGGTTGCTTACCTCGCTGCTTTTGTGGCGCCACCGCAGGTCTTTTTTCCCGTATTTGTCCCAACGTATTCTTGCTGCAGTCTTCCTGTTGTATCCCCTGCCCTTCTGGCTCCTTACCTTCGACGGCGGCCGGTACCTCTGGTTTACCATCCCTTTAAGTATGGTGTTGGGACTTATTTTACTGGATAAACTGGTATTTGCCCATACAGGTACAAGAGCCAGGATAGGGGTCACGCTCCTTTATTTCGGATCTTATCTCATCCAGCCCATCGCTGACTTAAAAGATAATTTCCGGAAAGGGCAGACAGAATTTGAAATCTCCCGGCAGTTAAAGGCAATGAATATTCAAGGCGCTTTCGTGTCTAACCGGGCTTTGGAAAGCAGCGGGGGTTTCCTGCACCGCATTGCTTATTTTTCCCGTTCTCCCTGGTACTGTCATACCCTGAACCAATATACCAACGCCGAAATCCTGCAGGATGCCTTGAAATACAAGGTAAAATATTACTTTTACTTTTATGACGGCGCCGGGGGAGATTATGAATTGACGGATCCGAAAGGCAATGTATTGGAAGATATTACAAAAGGCCGTATTGAAGGGATGAAGGTTTTCCCCTTAAGCGGAGATTTTCCATAAAAATTGGCCGGAATTCCCTATTTATAGCCGATATTGCTAAAAA
>CAZFKK010000088.1:5780-10114 GCA_964519735.1 uncultured Taibaiella sp. | reverse complement strand
TGTCCTGGAGTGGCTCGAAAAAAAGACACAGTAATTTCAAGTGCCTGGTATTACATGACCTGTTTTCAGATAGAGTATAAGACCTATGCTTGGTACCTGTTTTTGATAGTTGTCCGCAAGTATTTTTAGAAAAAGGAGTAGGATAGGTTTCCTTAAAAATGTACAATTTTATTTATGCTCAAATTTACTAGTTACTGCCTGGTGTTGGTCAGCATTGCTTTTCAAAGTCAGGCACAGGCACAATCCCCGGCTTTGACGGAAGAGATTGCCTTGAGATTATCACAATTGCCCTTGCATTGTATTGAGCAGGAGTTTCCTAATAAAACATCCCATGCTGCAGATAGTATAACTGATGCCCGTCTTCTGCCCAGTGAGTTGCATCCTGCTTTTTATGGTTGCTTTGACTGGCACAGTAGCGTACATGGTCATTGGATGTTGGTGCGATTATTGAAACTTTTTCCTGATTTAAAGAATAAGGATTCGGTTATTGCCCTCCTGGACCGCTCTTTTCAATCAGGTAAGATGCAGGAAGAAGCAGCTTACTTTACGAGATACCAGGTAGGAAAGTTATTTGAGCGCACCTATGGCTGGGCCTGGTTATTAAAACTGGATGAGGAATTGCAAACCTGGGATCACCCTAACGCGGGGCAATGGCATAAAGCATTACAACCGCTTACCCAGCAGATCGTACAATTATGGAAGGATTACTTACCGAAGCAAACTTATCCTAACAGGACCGGGGTGCATCCCAACACAGCTTTCGGACTTGCTTTTGCATTGGACTGGGCCAGGGCGGTGAAAGATAGTACATTTGAAAAACAGATTACAGAGAAAGCCCATTATTTTTATGGAGATAATAAGGCTACGCCGGCTTATCTTGAGCCTGATGGCAGTGATTTCTTTTCGCCCAGTTTGGAAATTGCAGATTTAATGCGTCGTATTTTGCCCCAAAAAGATTTTGTTCCCTGGCTCAATGCCTTTTATGAAGAGCGGAGTTTACAGCGTATCTGTACTGCGCCAACGGTAAGTGACCGAAGTGACTACCAGATCGTACACCTGGATGGCTTGAGCTTCTCAAGAGCCTGGTGTATGAAAGGCATTGCCGGAGATTTACCCGAAAGTCATCCCTGGAAGCTATTGTTTGCTACTACTGCAAATCATTTACTGAGCCAGACCTTACCCGAAGTTTTTGCCGGCAATTATGGCGGCGGACATTGGCTGGCGTCTTTTGCAGTTTATGCCTTACATTAAGGAATGTTGTAGCGCCTGGCCTGAGCTACAAGGGGATCCCGGCCCGATCCCGCCTTATGGGAATGCTAGGCGAAGTGTTTTTTCGTATAATTCTGCCCAGCCCTTGCTTTCCTGTGCATGGCCCAGGGTATAATTATGCCAGATGTGCATAAAGGTACCCCCGACCCTTTTGACCGCATGAAATAATTGTTCCCATTCCCTGAAGGCTTCTTCAGGAGTATGTTTATAGTAAAACTTATTGGTGGCTTCCATAAAGGCAAAGGGGTGTACCCGGAGTGTAGAGACTCTTTCCGATGAGAGATCATACCACAAGAAGGACTGTGAGGTTCCTGCCCTGAAACCATTCCGGGCGGCATATCCCATAGAATAATCGTCGGTTATACCCGCATCCACCAGGTTTTTATAGGTTGCCGGTAAGGTAAATTTAATGTAATGCTGCCTGCTATGCCTTACCTCATTGCCGGTAATAGTAGCAAGTTGTGCGATCTCTTGTTGTAATATGGTAGTATTAAGGTGTGAACGATAAGAAGGATGGATGCCCGTAGCATACTTTGTGGCAATATGCCGGACCAGGCTTTGCATGGCCGGGTTTGCCGGTGAAGTATTTTTATCAAACTTACCGCCTGATCCTAATAAGATGAAATAAAGAGGATGGAGGTTGTACCGGGTATGCCAGGCATCCAATTGGTGAAAAGAGTCATAAGGATCTTCTTTGATGCCTTTTAATACGGCATGTCTTTCAGTTAGGGCTGTCCATTTAAAGCGGAGCAGGTCTTTGATGTAGCCGCCCGCAGTACGTAATTTCCCTTTGTGCAGGTAAGCCCAGGCCATATCTATATCATAACTGGGTTGGAAACGAAATACAGGGCCCGGTACAGGGAAAGCATATTTCTTTTCCAGGACCTTGCGAAAATGGAACAGCCATTCATCCACCACTGGCTGTTGCAGGAAGGCGTATTGAGCCGCTACGGATTGTTCCGGCTGATAACGTTGGTGTTTATCTACCTGATGGGGCAGGTATTCCTCATAGCGGCTTATCAGGTAAAATACAGCCGAGAAAATATCAAAGGGGATAACAGCACCCGGTTGATTATAAAATAGGATGGTGCTTTTTTTCCACCTGTTGATAGATAGAGCGGGACGGGACAGGTTACTTTCCTGTAAAAGTGGTGCAGGTAAAATCCTGATGGAGGATTCTTCCGGCGCTTCATGCGAATAATTTATTTTAGGCGTGGGAGCCCCTTGCCATTCCGAAATATCAGTAGTAATGCGGTAGGGTATTTCCAATTGTTCTGTAAATATCCATTGGAGGGTATAGCTTAATCTTGGAGAGATTCCCGGGGCATAGATAAGTAAAGTACGTTGCAAGGTTCGACACATTAATTGGGGTTAAAAATAGGACATCTTATGATTTAAGGAGATAGAAATTTCTTTACCGGGAACCTTGGATATTGCAACTTTATAGATTTTTTCTATCTTTGTCTAAATACATGCCGACAAATGAAGCAGATTTCTACTATCTTTTCGACATGCATCGCCTTTGTTTTAATGGTTTCCTGCGCTGCGCCCAAGCCTATGGGTAAAACAGCAGGTCATTCCAATAATCCTGAGTTTATGGATGGAATAACCCTTAATGGCGGTAGCAATACTGTTAAACTTACACAAAAAAATCAGGTCCACAACCGGACCCGTACGTCAGGACCTGCAACAGATATTGAAACGATGGAGCATCGGTTGAATAGCCTGGCAGATATTCGTAATGGAAAACGGGGTAACAATTCCTTATATTCTTTTATAGAAGAATGGTATGGTACACCTTATCGTTTCGGAGGCAGTACGAAAAGCGGGATTGATTGTTCTGCCTTTGTACAGCAGCTCTATGATGAAGTGTATAATACAGGACTCACCCGGACCTCCAGAGATCAGTTTGCCACTTCTATGCGTTTGAATAATATGAATGAACTGAAGGAGGGCGATCTCGTGTTTTTCAAGATCCGTAGTAAAGCCATCTCCCACGTCGGTGTTTATTTATCTGACGGTAAGTTTGTGCATGCCTCTTTAAGCAGGGGGGTCGTGATCAGTAATCTCCATGATCATTACTGGTCCCGGTATTTTGCCGGTGCAGGACGCATCAGTGGCTAAGGCTCATATTCTTAGAAGTTTGATCTTTGATTTTTTTGATAATTTTTTTCTTCAGATTTTGGTTTCTTTTAAAAAGCTATTATCTTTGCACTCCCAAAGTGAAGGGATAGCTCTTAAAAAGTATGCAGAAGTAGCTCAGCTGGTAGAGCACAACCTTGCCAAGGTTGGGGTCGCGCGTTCGAATCGCGTCTTCTGCTCTGAAAGATTCCAAGCCTCAGGTTTGGAATTTTTTTTGCCGGTTCTTACCGGAGCGTTGCCCTGGTGGTGAAATTGGTAGACACGCAGGACTTAAAATCCTGTTTGCAGCAATGCAAGTGCCGGTTCAAGTCCGGCCTGGGGCACAGGTTACAGCCGATCCGATAGGGTCGGCTTTTTTTATTTGCATACTTTTTCCTAATCTATGACTGTGAGATCATCCCACACAGGAAAAGGACTCCACGATTGCGGCCTAAATATTGCAATAACTTTAATAAAGTTCCCCTGTATGCATAGTACCTTGTCCCTTTCAATGCCCGGAATTGATTAACTTGCAGCCTTATTCCGTTCGATTATGACGACCAAAGAACAACTTTTAGCTATATTAAACCAACGTATCGCTATTATTGACGGTGCTATGGGTACCATGATTCAGCGTTACCAACTCCAGGAAGCGGATTACAGGGGGGAACGTTTTAAGGATTGGCCCAGTGACCTGAAGGGCAACAATGATTTGTTGTCCCTTACACAGCCACAGATTATTAAAGCAATTCATACCGAATACCTGGAGGCAGGTGCAGACATTATTGAGACAAATACCTTTAATGCCCAGGTAATATCCATGGCTGACTATAATATGCAGGATGTCAGTTATGAAATGAATGTGGCTGCTGCCCGGATTGCCAGAGAAGCGATAGCAGATTTTATAAAAGCATATCCCGGCTCCGGCCCGCGCTTTGTTGCAG
>CAZFKK010000088.1:0-5770 GCA_964519735.1 uncultured Taibaiella sp. | reverse complement strand
TGTTGCAGGGGCCATAGGGCCCATGAATAAAACGCTTTCACTTTCACCGGATGTCAATAATCCCGGTTACCGTGCGGTTACTTTTGATGAAATAGCTGCAGCCTATTACGACCAGGTCAGGGGACTGGCGGAAGGTGGCGTAGATATTTTACTGGTGGAAACCATATTTGATACCCTTAACGCAAAAGCTGCTCTTTTTGCTATTCAGCGGTATTTTAATGATGCAGGTACGGAACTGCCGCTAATGATATCCGGCACTATTACAGATGCTTCCGGACGTACATTGAGTGGACAGACCCTGGAGGCCTTTTATATTTCCGTGGGACATGCAAAACCGTTAAGTATAGGCCTGAATTGTGCCCTGGGTGGCGCGCAAATGCGTCCGCATGTGGAGGAGTTAGCCCAAATCGCTTCTTGTTATGTAAGCGTTTATCCTAATGCCGGCCTTCCCAATGCAATGGCAGAGTATGATGAATCTCCGGAAGAGACCGCAGCCATTATTGCATCCTTTGCGGAGCAAGGCTGGGTGAATTTAGTAGGCGGTTGCTGTGGCACGACGCCGGAGCATATCAAGGCAATTGCTGACGCCGTAAAGTCTGTTTCCCCGAGACCATTACCGGTAATGGAGACTACTATTTAAGGAATAGATAAGAGAGATTTTATTTCTTTCTTTTACTGCGTGCTACCAGGTCTGCCACAGCTTTACGTTGCAATAATTCAGGATTGATCTCCGTAAGCAGCTTGAGGCGTTGCGGGGCTTCTTCCATGGCCTGTTCCAGGTAAAGCAAGGCTTCCTTGGATTTCCCCAGGGCAAACAGGATGCCGGCATGATAGAAATTAAAATCAGGCTTAATACCGATACTTTCTTTGGCCAATAAGACCTGGTTCAGTCCCTCTTCGTAATTGCCATTCAGGTATAGTGCCTTGATAAGGGCCATCCAGGTGGTTTTATTATTAGGCTTGAGCCGGACTGCATTCATATAGCAAATAAGCGCTTCATTGGTGGCCCCCAGCTCCATCAGGCAATTACCTATGGCAAGGCAATAAGAGGCATTGTCTTTGTTCAGATGCAAGGCTACGGAATAGGCTTTCATGGCTTTTTCCCATTCCTGCTCCCTTGCATAGGTTTCTCCTATCCGGTAAAAAATGCCGTCGTCTGCCGGATTAAGATGTATCGCCTTTCTGTAGAAGTGACGGGCACGGGTAAAATCTTTTTGTTTTTCAAAACAATGTCCCATTGCCTCGTAGATGACATCTTCCGGTTTTCCCAACTCAAGGTTTTTTTCCAGGGATTCAATCGCTTTTTCATACCAATGTAGCCTCATATAAGCATCGGCCATATTGCGGTAGGCAAATTCAAATTTTTCATCGATCACCACGCAGTATTCATAAGCGTCAATAGCATTTTCGAACTGCTTAAGGCCCTGATAGGCTGCTCCCAGGTTAAACCAGGCCAATGCGTTATAGGGGTCTTCTTCCAGGATCTCCTTATGCAGGATAATACTTTCCGCCTGCATATCAGCAAAATCAGCCCAGAAGCTGATTTTATGCAAGGCTTCTTCATTCCGGGGATCTATCTTCAGCACCTTTTTTAAGGTATCAAATACAGCCTCAAACTCTTCACATTCGTCGTACACGTCAGAAAGCTCCAACATAAGCTCCGTCTTTTCCCGGTTATCATAAAGAGGAATTTTGGTTTCCAGCAATAAAGCTGCCTGATCAAATTTAAACTGGGCCAGGTAGATATCCGAACGTAACAATACAGCTTCCAGCAAATTGGTATCCATTTCATCCAGCTTATCCAGTGCTTGTAAAGCCTGGCCATATTTTTGCGCCTGAAAAAGAATTTCAGCCTTTAACAATAATATGGAAGAGGAATAGGGATAATAGGTCTGAGCAATATCACAGGCCGTAAGTGCCTCATATTCGTTATTGTTCTGAAAAAAATATTCTATAATATATTCATAGTCTTCTTCATCCAGAAAACGGAGCTTATTTCCATTTTTTATGTTTTCATAATCTTGCAGCAATTCTTCAATAGATCCGCTGCCGTTTTCATCGTCCCAGGAATCATCGTTAAACATAAGCGCACTGTTTTTACAAACATAAGACAATTAATCGGGAATTTGAATGTCCCTATATATACCTGAATCTGTCTTTAAAGATACGATAATTTTCAGTTATTTAATCATGGATATTTTACTAATGTAACATAAAATTCTTCG
Organism: uncultured Taibaiella sp.; assembly: GCA_964519735.1. Lineage (GTDB taxonomy): Bacteria > Bacteroidota > Bacteroidia > Chitinophagales > Chitinophagaceae > Taibaiella. Next base: position 3,545 of record CAZFKK010000088.1, on the reverse strand, counting down.
GGGCATGTTTTAAATAGTCGTTATGTCTTATTTGCACATGCCGGGTGGATTTTTGGAGTAGGAGCTATTCATACTGAAAAAGCGGGAACAACATCAACGTTGTTCCCGCTTTTCCAGGGATAATGGGATTCCTTATTTAGACTTCTTTTGCTTGCCTGGTTCTTCAGGAGCAACAGGAGCTGTTTTATATTGTTTATAGGTAGCCCATAAGCCTGCAGCGATCAATAAGCTGAGGAGGACACTACCTATCAGTCCCAGGCGTTCGCCTTTGCTAAAGGACGGTGGCTCGAACGAGAATTCAATGGTATGTTTTCCTGCGGGTATGGGCAAAGCCCTTAATACATAGTTTGCTCTTAAGATAGTAGTTTCCTTGCCATCAATCCTGGCGGTCCAGCCCTTTGGATAATAAATGTCTGAAAATACAGCCAGCCCGTTCTGGCTGTTATTGCTTTCAAAAGAAAGCTGTTTCGGACTGTATTTTGTCAATTTGATACCGGCTGTGGAATCTTTACCAAAGGTATAATTGCCCAATTCCCCTTTATAGGTTTCTCGGAGTACCGCTGTTTCTAAAGGCCGGAATACGCCCATGCTGCTGTCCCCGGGGTTTTGTAAGGAAGGTGCGTTCAGGCTGCTCATTTCTTCATCTGCAGTAACGGCCCATTTTATATCGGATACGAACCAGGCATTGCCGCAGGCATTAGGATTAATCTGTGCCATAGGCTCGCCTTTTTGCGCGGGAAGGATAAAATATTTGGTATTGAGCATATCCAACACCGAGGCATTGAACTTACTGATCTGGTTTTCGATCAATTCCTGGTAGATCTCCATTTTGGCGCCATGGTAACCCCCGATGGATTTATGAAAATAACTGGGTTTGGAATCATTAAAGGGACTGTTCGTGATATCAAATACCCGGTAATACGGATCGGGATCCCGGAGGATCTGGGCATCTGCCGGCCGGGGTTGGAACTGCATGGCATAAGTATCGTTATCCAGGAAGTTACTTTCGTTCAGGTAACGGTTAGCTACAGGTATTTCATCGATAGCTACCAGTAATCCTATCCCGGCGATCGCCATTTCCTTTTTTATCTTGTTTCGGATAAAAGCCCATAACACCAGCCCGGCTAATAATATAAAGGCAAGGCTGCGCAAGCCATCGCTTGTTGCTGCGGAAGCGCGGTCCTGTCTTAAAGCTTGAATCAGGTCTTTACCCATTTCCGGGTTCTGGAGCATCTGGCCATATTGCTGCTGCATTTGTTCATCAGAAGATCCTTTGAAATCAAAGACCCCCTGAGCAGCTATGACTAAGGCTAAACACAGTCCGCCGGTAATGATCACGGAGAGGCGCAGCTTTTTCCATAATTCTTCTTTGGTTATCCTTTCAGAGAACACATCTATTAAAGCCCATATGGCCATTATAGGAAAAAGAATGGAAGGAATAGCCAGGGTCATGCTCGGTGTACGGAATTTATTGTACATGGGGAAATAGTCGAACATGAAATAGTTAAATGCTGCGAAGTTTTTACCCATGGATAACAGGATGAAAAACAAACTGACGCCAGCTAACCACCATTTATAAGGGCTGCGGATCACCAATAGAGAAAGTACAACGAGCAGGCAAATGACCGCACCAAAATAAACGGGTCCTGACAACATAGGTTGCGGTCCCCAATAGAGTGGCGCGCGACTGGTGATTTGTTCAATATAGTTGTAGGGTACATTGAAAGAGGCTAATTTTTGTCCCATGTGGGATTCGGTGCCTATATTCTCGCCGGATGCACCGCCGTAGAGGTTGGGAATTAAAATGCAAAAAGTTTCTCCAACGCCGTTACTCCATTGAAAGGCATAGTCACGATCCAGGCCTCCGGATTGTTGTTTCTGATTTATAGTTAATTCGCTCTTACCTCCCCTTATGGAATATGGATTGTACTCTTGGGTTTGTATGATGCGGGAAGCGCTGGCCAGGAAAGCAAATCCGGCAGCGAGGAGCAGGCAACCTGAGGCATAGATCCATTGTTTCCATTGCTGTTGGCGGATGGCGGTTACTAAAGTTGCAATCACAAGTACGCCAATCACAATGGCCCCGTAGTAAATAATCTGGTAGTGCCCGCTATCAAAGAAGAAGGCAAGTACCAGTCCCGCCAATGCAGCACCCTGTAGGTATTTGCCTTTATAAGCCAGTATTACACCACCCAGGATTGCAGGTATATAAGCAATGTCCAGCATTTTAGTCGTATGCCCGGCGGTAATGATAATGGGATTATAGGAGGAGAAAGCAAAGGCGACAGCTCCGATAACACCTAGCCAGCGATTGACCTTAAGGACAGACATCAGGATATAAAAGCTGACCATAGCCAGGAAGAAAAAGGAGGCCGGATTAGGTACTTCCCCATGGGTATAGAACTGTACAAACTGATGTATTTTATTATACCAGTTGGTTTCCGGATAATAATCAATCAATACCTGGGGCATGCCGCTAAACATATTATTAGCCCAAAGTGCATTTTCACCGGTTTTCTGATAGAAGTCCCTGCTTTCCTTAGATCCCCATAACCAGGTGTACATATCGTGCTGATCCAGTGTATTGCCTTGAAAGGCTGGATAGCAGAATGCGCAACTGATAACGATAAAAATGCCTATAACCCAAAGATGAGGCAGAAATCTTTTGAAACCTTTTTCTTGTTGCATCATGCGGAAGTCTTTTTATTAATGGGGACAAAAATAGCTTTTTTCCTTATTTCAAAGGAAACTGTTTATGGGACCCTATATTACATTTGTAAAATATTTTTACAGGAACAGGATATTACAGACCAGACAAATATAGTCTTTTACTTATTTTTCTCTAAACTTGTTTTTCCAGGCCGGCAAATAATGTAATTTTGGATGATGAATAGAATCCAGCAAATCGAAGCATTTCTTAAAGAGGATCCGGATGATTGTTTTTTAAAGCATGCCCTGGCCCTGGAGTACATAAAATCCGGGAATGAGGACCAGGCATTGGTCCTGTTTGAGGCTAACCTGGCTTTTGATCCGGCTTACCTTGCTACCTATTATCATTTAGGCAAACTGATGGAACGGCAGGGCCGGGAACAAGAGGCGATCCCTATTTATGCTGAAGGCATGGAAGCCGCCCGGCTGGCGGGCGATCAGCATGCATTGAATGAGCTGAAAGGGGCATGGGAAGAGCTGGTGTATTGATCCCCATTAGAAAATAAATTCTTTAAAAAGGACGGGCATAGTTACAGAGGCCTGCGTTCCCTTATTAAAAATCCCATATACTGTAGAGCCACTCCCGCTCAAAGAAGCATAGAGGGCTCCGGCATCATACAATTGTTGTTTCAGTGCAGCCAAAGCAGGATGCCGCACAAATACGGAAGGCTCAAAATCATTGGCAATATGGTGGCGCCATGCTGCAAGGGGTAGGCTGGCTATCTGCTGAAGTGGAAATGAAGCTTTTTTGGGTATGATCTGGCTAAAAGCATCTTTAGTGGATACAGCAAGCTCCGGGCAAACCAGTTGCAGGGTATAGCCGGAAAGGTCCAGCT
>CAZFKK010000087.1:6372-10241 GCA_964519735.1 uncultured Taibaiella sp. | reverse complement strand
GGATAAAACAGCCTACCTTAGCCAGGTAGATCCCGTATCCGGTACCCTGCTCAAAAGTTATGCCTTCCCTCCAGGAGCAGAGATCATGAAAGCCACCTGGAACCGTCAAAAGGATACGCTATATTACCTGTCCGTCAAGTATGACGGCAGTACGGTGGATAATGGTGTTTTCCGCTTACCTATTGCATCAGACGGGCTGCCGGAGCAACCCTTTATTCCCGCCAAACCCTTTCAATATTTCTGGGGCCTGGGTATCGATCCCCGGACCGGCCTTATTTATGTGGGTGATCCAAAAGGTTTTATTCAGAAGGGAACGGTTCATATCTATGACGGGGAAGCGCAACTGTTGCGCTCCGTTGAGTCAGGTATCGGCCCCGGCTATTTTGATTTTGAGGAATAGGCAGGCCCTGCTCCGGCCCGGTGACAAAAAAAACAGCCAACGTTTTTAAAATAGCAATAAAAGTATATCTTTACGCTAATTTTTTTACCGACATATACTTATTATATAAAGCATGAGAAAAATTGTTCAATTGGCACTTACCTGTGCAGGGTTGGGATTATTTACAGGAGCTACGTCCTGCGGTACTGATTATGATGCCACCCCGGAAATAGAAGGCAAGGACACGATAAAAAACAGGCTCAGAGGCGAATTTAAGGCGATGATCGATGGGGTGCAATTTATTGCAGATTCTAAAGTTATCCAGGATTACATGGTCAACGATATGAGGACGATCAGCCTGTCCGCCGTACAGGACAATTATAATAAAGACCCTAAAATATTCAGTAGTATTACGATAAGCATCTCCAATTATGTTGGTCCCGGCGAATATCCTATAAGATTTGATGTGGCCGGTGTTTATACTAATGTAGATTCTTCCGGTACTCACTCCTATTATGCCCAGGCCAGTGATTCTTCTTTATCTGTCATCAATATTACCAGCGATGCGGATAAGCTGGAAGGCACCTTTAGTTTTGTAACCAAATCAACAGGCACCGGTGGCGCCCCCATTTATATTACCAACGGATCTTTCAATGTTCCTAAATAATACTTACTGAGTTTTAACATCAGCATTAACCTATTCCCGGCATTCTTTTCCGAATGCCGGTTTTATTTTTAGCTCATGAAACCTTCCATCAGTCAGTTGCTCCTCCTCGTTCTGGCCTTAATTATCGGCAGTGTTTTCCTGTTTTCCGCCTGGTCCAAAACAGAACCTATTGCTTATTTTGAGTACACCATTCAAAGCCAGCTACCTGTTTCTGCCTGGTTGGCCGCGTTTATGGCCCGCTTCTTTATCGGCCTGGAAGCCGCGCTGGGCATATTATTCGTATTCAACATCCCGGGATATAAAAAATGGGTGCCTAAGGTAAGCCTGGGTTTACTGCTGCTCTTCAGCCTGCACCTCGTTTATTTGTGGATCCGTCAGGGCAATGACGTGAACTGCGGTTGCATGGGGGTCATTGCCCCTATGTCGCCCTTTCAATCTTTATTAAAGAACCTGGGGCTGATGCTGGGTATCTTACTGTGGCAACATTATTATGATCCGAAACAAAATAAGCTCAGTCATCTTATTTCCGCCTTCTTACCGCTGGTACTGATTGCCCTGCCCTTTTTCCTTTATCCTGTTTCCGGACCGGTCAGCTTACCCATCAGCAAAATGTACAGCCCGGACCAGGAAGAGCAACCTCTAACGGAATTGCGCCAGGGCAAACATGTCCTTTCTTTTATGAGCCTGGGCTGCCGGCATTGCCGGCATGCGGCCACGCTATTACAGGAAATGAAAACAAACAACCCGGAGCTGCCCTTCTATATTGTATTTCCTAAGATAGCCGGGGACACTTTAGCTGCAGGTTTAAGCGATTTTATAGAAGCAACGCATATTTCCACGATCCCTTATCATTTCCTGAAGGAGAAAGACTATATAGACTTTATCAAAGCAAGCGGTTCAGACGGCATACCTGTTATTTTATGGATGAAGGATACCCATATTGTCCGTAAAATCACGATCCCGGAATTAAACCAAAAAGAATTGGAGCAATGGCTTAAAGAATAGCAATATGCCGTACAAGCCCGTGGTAATCAATAATATCTTTCAACCCCTTGCCTGGTCTGCTCCCCCGCTTTCTCCTCCGGATGCCCCCGAAAGCCTCAGGAGAAGCCCTGATTTAAGAAAACAATTTAAGGGTCCTGTTGTGCATAAAATGTGAAAAACCAATACAGGAAAGGTTTTCCGCTTAAAAAAAAAATCCAAAAAACTTGGAAGTGAAAAAAAGTAAAGTATATTTGCTTTAGAACATTATTACTCACCTTTTATTCACTTATTAAAAACTACAATTCTATGAACAAAGCAGAATTAGTTGACAAACTTGCTAAAGATGCAGGTCTTACTAAAGCTCAGGCAAATGATGCTTTAGATTCTTTTACCAACTCCGTTATCGGTGCTTTGAAAAAAGGGGACCGTGTAACCCTGGTAGGTTTCGGTACTTTTTCAGTTACTGACCGCTCTGCCCGTAATGGCCGTAATCCACAAACTGGTGAAGTAATTAAAATTAAAGCACGTAAAGTGCCCCGTTTTAAAGCAGGTAAAGAATTTTCTACTAAAATCGGTGGCAAAAAATAATCCGGAATTTCTTTTTATAGAAACCCGCGACTTTCCTTCGCGGGTTTTTGTTTTTATTGAATTTTGTCTAATTTTGGGTATTCATTAAACGAGGAGCAAGGTTGCGGTAATGTTGCCCTTTGCTCCTACAGCTACTATTTGCTTTCGGTGTAGTCATGATAATACAAATTCCGATATGAAGAATCCCCTGTACCGAATTAAAGAATTTATAGAATGGCAGGCTTTCGGAGTCTGTTCCGCCATAGGCGCGCGACTGGGCATTGCCAGCTCCCGGATACGGCTTTGGTTTATCTATATTTCCTTCCTTACTCTGGGGTCGCCCCTTATTCTTTACATGATCCTCGCTTTCTGGATGAATATCAAACGTTATATCTGGTTACACCGGCGTAATCCTTTGCGGTGGAGATAGCCGAAATTACCATTCATATTCCCGCTCCACCCTGTTTTTCAGCCTTTCCACCAGGTGAAAGGTAGCCGGGCACCGGTGCACATTCTGGATAAAAGTTTCACTATACTGATCAAAAGGACGTTTGTTATGGTGCGGAAATTCTGCACAATCCCTGGGCCTTACCGGATAAATACTACACTTATCCTCTACAAGAAAAGGGCAGGGCTGCGTCACATTAACCACAGAGCCGGTATCCTCTTCTTTCATCAGCCATTTATTAAAAAAATCTTTGGGCGACATCCGGAAGTGGGCAGCTATCCGTTTAATATCGGCAGGCGTATATACCGGGGTCATGGTTTTACAGCAATTGGCACAGGCAGTACAGTCCACCGCTTCCCAGACCGCGGCATCTTCCTGCGCTACTATTTTTGAAAATCCCCTGGGCACCGTTTCCTCCAGCTTCTTTAAGAAACCTTCCAGTTCCGGCCGCTTCCGGTTCGCTTTTTGCTTAAATTTTTTTAAATCCATTTTAATTGCTGATCAGGGGGGTAATAAGATAAGGTATCACCTAAGGGAGGAGGTCGCGGACGAAATCAGGGCAACGGACTACCTGCTTCCCGGGCAAAATGTTTATACACCATTGTATCCATCCAGGCAGGGAATAGTTTGTTCATCCATACGGTGAGTTTTCCCTGTGTCGTCATGACCACAGATCGTTTTCTACGTTCGATCCCTTTCAATATAATAGCCGCACATTGGCCGGCAGACATGAGTTTATCTTCCTGCAGCGGTGTTTCCTGCTGTGCATTTCCATCAGCGCCCAAGGCTACATTCCTGATATTGGACGCTGTAAACCCGGGAGA
>CAZFKK010000087.1:0-6362 GCA_964519735.1 uncultured Taibaiella sp. | reverse complement strand
CCCGGGAGAAGCCCACATTACGTTAACGCCGGAATATAAAAGCTCCGTACGCAAAGCTTCGAGAAAGCCCTGCATAGCAAATTTTGAAGCCGAATACCCGGTCCGGCCCGGTAACCCGCGGTAGCCGGCGATAGAAGAAATACCTACAAGGGTACCTTTGCTTTTTTGAAGATAAGGCAAGGCAAACTTTGTGGTATACACCGTGCCCCAGAAATTGATATCCATCAGCTCCTGCAACACTTTGACATCAAGATCGCTAAACAAAGCCCTCATGCTTATCCCTGCATTATTGACCAGGATATCCAGTTGCCCCCAATGAGCCACCAATGCCTGTATAAAGTCCCGGCAATCCTCCTCCCGCGATACATCAGCTTTCAACAATAACAGCCGGTCCGATAACGGGCCCTCCCCAAAAGCAGCTTTGAGTTTCTCCAGGTTACGGGCGCATATAGCCACCCGGGCCCCTGCGGCAAGCGCAGCATCAGCCAGAGCCTTACCGATGCCCGAAGAAGCCCCGGTAATGGCAATCACTTTGTCTTTGAAATAAGTGTTCATAATATTCTACAAATATATAGGCGGTATTTATGATTTCCATATTATTTTTGCAGGGTTAAAATTATTTCAACAAACCTACAAAACATAATACATATGAAGGTAATGATCATCATGGGATCAAAGACAGACGAAGCGGTCATGCAGGAAAGTCAAAACTGGCTTAACTGGTTCGGTATAGACAATGAAATGGTGGTGGCCTCCGCCCACCGCAATCCCGATAAAGTAAGGGAACTTATGGTACAGGCCAAAGCTAACGGATATGGTGCCATTATTGCTGCTGCAGGCATGGCAGCCGCTTTGCCCGGCGTATGTGCTGCCTATACTTCTTTGCCCGTATTGGGCGTTCCCCTTGACGGCGGACTTCCGGGGGGGATCGATGCCTTGTATTCCATTGTGCAGATGCCTGCCGGCTTACCCGTAGGTACACTTGCCGTAGGTAAGGCCGGTGCCAGAAACGCGGCTGTATTGTGCGCCCGTATGTTCGCTTTGAGTGATGCTGCCGTAGCCGGGAAACTGGAAGCCTTCAAAGAGCAGGAGTATAAAATATAATATCCGGCACACGAGGATGTGTGCACAAAAGGGCATTCCGGGCCCGGAATGCCCTTTTTCACCTACCCTGCAGATAACCCTGAAGCAGGATGGTGGCACTAATTTCATCTATAAGTGCCTTGTTTTGCCTGTCTTTTTTGCTCAGGCCGCTGTCTATCATTGCCTGGAAGGCCATTTTTGACGTGTAACGCTCATCCACCAAAGTAATCCGCTGCTCCGGGAAGAGCTTTTGCAACTGGCTGAAAAACTTATCTACTTTCGCCGTAATGTCCGTATCCCTTCCATCCAGGCCTCTGGGATGACCCAGGATAATTTCTTCCACTCCTTCCTTTTCAAGATACTGCTTCAGGTACCGGACCAGTTGTTCCGTAGGTACTGTAGCCAATCCTGAAGCAATAATCTGCAGGGGATCTGTAACGGCCAGGCCCGTCCGCTTTTTTCCGTAATCAATAGCAATGATGCGTGCCATTATAAGGGGTTGAATAATTGATATGCAGCTTTATGCTGTATGATGATCGTAAAGGTAATACCTAAAACCGCAACACAATACCCATGCCCAGCCCGCCCTGCGGAATTAATACCGGCTGTGCCCTGAGACTGATATCATCAGAGATATCAAAACCTTTAAGGTGGGCAAAGATAGCGGCATCCAATACCTGGAGGGTGTACCCTAAAGCAGTAAACAGGACGGTAAGGTCGAGGTACCTGCGGTGATAATCCTGCAGGTATTTCACTTGTTCCTGCGGCAGGCCATCCGCTAAAGCAATGGCTCCCGGGTCATTATTGATCATACCTGCATAGATTTTGCGGTATTTGTTGTAATTGGTCAGGTTATCGTGAATAAAATAAACGGCTACGCCCACCCCCACATACACCACGGGCATCTTCCAATAGTGCCGGTTATGAAATTGCCCCAGACCAGGGATGATAGCAGAATACAAGGCGGTTTTCTTTGCGGTAACAAAAGGCCTGCCGGATTCCTGTTTACCTGTACGCAAGGTATCCTCTCCCTGTCCGGCGGGATTTATTGAAGCTTCACTTACTGCTGCAGGAGCTCCGGAGGAGTCAATATCAGGTGCCTGCTGTGCACACAGCATAGTCGGAACTATAAAAAAAGACAGGATCAGGATCAGGATCACTTTCTGCAATAACATACCTTCAGACATTAGTGCACAAAGTTATCAAATTTAGGTTTAGCCGGTGAGGGTTTATATGCAGCTTTATACAGCAAGGGAATGTTTTTGTATAAAAACATTCCCTTGCTGTACACGTTCATTTAATTGTCGCTCCCTCAAAAACTTATGCCATACCAAATTCTTTACGGATAACGTTCAGGCAGCTTCCTGCTTTGAACCATTCGATCTGTTGTGCATTATAGGTATGATTGGCTACAATCTGATCGGTTGTTCCGTCTTCATGATGCAATACGATCGTTAAAGGCGTCCCGGGAGTAAATGTAGTTAGTCCTAACACATCGAGGGTATCATTTTCCCGGATCTTATCATAGTCCGTTTTATCGGCAAAGGTCAGTCCCAGCATGCCTTGTTTTTTCAGGTTGGTTTCGTGAATACGGGCAAATGATTTTACCAATACCACCCGTACTCCCAGGTGGCGGGGTTCCATAGCCGCATGTTCCCGGCTGGAGCCTTCCCCGTAGTTTTCATCACCGACCACAACAGAACCGATGCCCTGCGCTTTATAAGCCCGCGCCACATCAGGCACAGGAGCATATACTCCGGTCAATTGATTCTTTACGCTATTGATCTGCTCGTTATAGAAGTTGGCGGCGCCAATCAGCATATTATTGGAAATATTGTCCAGGTGCCCGCGGAATTTCAACCAGGGTCCTGCCATAGAGATATGATCGGTAGTGCATTTTCCCTTTGCCTTGATCAATAATTTCAGGCCTTCCAGGTCTGTGCCTTCCCAGGCAGGAAATGGCGCTAAGAGCTGTAAGCGATCCGATTCCGGTGACACGGCGACCTGTACACTGCTGCCATCGGCCGCAGGTTGCTGGTACCCGGCATCTTCTACATCGAAGCCATTAGGAGGCAACTCAAAACCGGTAGGCATATCGAATTTTACCTGTTCCCCATCTTCATTCAACAAGGTATCTGTAAGCGGGTTAAAGGTAAGGTCACCTGCTATAGCCAAGGCTGTTACCAATTCCGGGCTGCCTACAAATGCCATGGTATTGGGGTTGCCATCCTGGCGTGCCTGGAAGTTACGGTTGAAAGAATGGACAATCGTATTCTTTTCCTTTTTATCTGCACCTTCCCTTGCCCACATACCGATACAAGGCCCGCATGCATTGGCAAATACGGTACCACCGATCTTTTCAAAGGTATCGATAAAGCCGTCCCTTTGAATGGTATAATTCACCATTTCAGAGCCCGGGGTAATGGTATATTCTGCTTTTGCCTTAAGATTTTTCGTAACGGCTTGTTCCGCCAGGGAAGCTGCCCGGCTGATATCCTCATAAGAGGAGTTCGTGCAGGAGCCGATCAGCCCCACTTCAATTTTTGTAGGCCAGCCATTCGCTGCTGCCGCTTCTTTCATCCTGGAAATAGGGGTAGCCAGATCCGGCGTAAAAGGCCCGTTCAGGTAAGGCTCCAATTGGGAAAGGTCCAGTTCCAGTACCTGGTCGAAATACTGGCCGGGATTTGCATATACTTCGGCATCTCCCGTAAGGTGTTCTTTAATGTCATTAGCCAGGTCCGCAATCGCAGCCCTGTCCGTAGCCCTCAGGTAACGTTCCATCGAAGCATCATAACCAAAGGTGGATGTGGTGGCTCCGATCTCAGCCCCCATATTGCAAATAGTACCTTTACCGGTAGCGCTGATATTGACTGCGCCTTCTCCGAAATATTCTACAATGGCGCCCGTTCCGCCTTTTACCGTAAGCTGACCTGCTACCCATAGGATAATATCCTTAGGCGTAGCCCAGCCGTTCAATTTTCCTTTAAGATGTACCCCGATCAGTTTAGGCATTTTGAGTTCCCAGGGAAGCCCTGCCATCACATCGCAGGCGTCAGCGCCACCCACACCGATCGCAATCATCCCCAATCCGCCGGCATTAGGCGTATGGGAATCGGTACCGATCATCAACCCGCCGGGGAAAGCATAATTTTCCAACACCACCTGGTGAATGATCCCTGCCCCTGCCTTCCAGAATCCCAATCCGTAACGGTTAGATACTGAAGATAAAAAATCGTACACTTCTTTATTCGAGTCTATAGCTATTTCCAAATCTTTACCCGCTTCTACTTTAGCCTGGATCAGGTGGTCGCAATGTACGGTAGAAGGTACCGCCACCTTATCCCGGCCACAGGTCATAAACTGGAGCAAAGCCATCTGAGCGGTTGCATCCTGCATCGCTACCCTATCCGGCCGAAAATCCACATAAGCCGATCCGCGCTCTAATACCGTAGTTGCGGGCTGGTTCAGGTGGGCGTAAAGAATTTTTTCGGTCAGGGTAAGCGGACGATTCAGCAACTGACGGGCAGCTTGCACTTTACCCGGCATTTCAGCATAAACTTTTTGGATCAGATCTAAATCAAAAGCCATTTTTTATTACAAATTTTGAATTACGAAATATGGGATTGCCTTGTAGTGATTGGCATGCAAATTTACTTCAATAAAAAGACAATTGAAAAAAAAGACATTGTCATGACAATATATTTTTATAATAGTTGTATCTCTATACTTTTAACAGCATAAAAAAACAGGCCCCGGAATACCGAAGCCTGCCTTATACATTCTATAAAAAATATTAAATACCGAACTTTAATTTCTTACCCGGGTAATATGCCAGGGATCCCAGCTCCTCTTCAATACGAAGCAACTGGTTGTATTTAGCCATACGGTCACTGCGGGAAGCAGAACCGGTTTTGATCTGACCGCAATTCAGGGCTACTGCCAGATCCGCGATCGTGGTATCTTCAGTTTCCCCGCTACGATGGCTCATGATCGTATTGTAGCGGTTATGCTGCGCCATAGATACGGCGTCTATGGTTTCCGTCAGCGTACCGATCTGGTTTACCTTGACCAGCAATCCATTGGCGATCCCTTCTTTCAACCCTCTTTCCAAACGAAGTACATTCGTCACGAAAAGGTCATCCCCTACCAATTGCACCTTATGTCCCAATGCCTGGGTCAGTGCCTTCCAGCCTGCCCAATCATCTTCTGCCATACCATCTTCTATACTTACAATAGGATATTTACGGCACCAGTCCACCCAGTAGGCTACCAATTCCTCGCTGTTCAATTGTTTCCCATCCGATTTGTGGAACACATATTGCTGGCTTTTCGCGTCATAGAGTTCACTATTGGCGGCATCCATGGCTATAGCTACCTCATCCCCCGGTTTGTATCCTGCCTTTTCAATCGCTTTCAGCACCGTTTCAATGGCTTCTTCATTACTCTGGATATTGGGAGCAAAGCCGCCTTCGTCCCCTACATTGGTGCTGTACCCTTTTTCTTTCAGTACTGTTTTCAGGGAATGGAAGATCTCTACTCCCCAGCGTAACCCTTCACTAAAGGAAGCAGCGCCCACCGGCATGACCATAAATTCCTGGAAGTCTATCTTGTTGTCCGCATGTGCGCCCCCGTTCAGGATATTCATCATCGGTACCGGCAAGGTCCGGGCATTGGTACCCCCAATATAACGGTATAGCGGCATCCCTGCCTCTTCCGCACCCGCCCTGGCTGCAGCCATGCTTACGGCCAGCAGCGCATTGGCGCCCAAATTAGATTTATTAGGGGTACCATCTATCAAGCGCAACAATTTGTCGATACCCGCCTGGTCCAGGATGTCTATACCGATCAACTCTTCCGCAATCACCTCATTTACATTTTTCACCGCCTGTAACACGCCTTTACCCAGGTAAACCTGCTTGTCCCCGTCGCGAAGCTCAGCGGCTTCATGTACGCCTGTTGATGCACCTGAAGGAACTGCTGCCCGGCCAAAGGCACCATTATCAGTATAGATATCTACTTCTACGGTAGGGTTACCCCGGGAATCCAGGATCTGGCGGGCATGAATGTCGGTAATGAAGCTCATGAATTAAAATAATTTAAATTTTGCCGGCAAAGGTAAAAAATATTTGGGTAGGACCCGAATCGATTCCGGAGGAAAAGCAGACCAGTACTACCTGATACATAAAACATGCGCCACCTGACAGGCACACCGGATACACATCTTCCGATTGCATGCTATCGTACCCCCATGAAAAGAGGCTGCCTCCGACCAGGGAGAC
>CAZFKK010000086.1:9376-10412 GCA_964519735.1 uncultured Taibaiella sp. | reverse complement strand
ATTGTCCTGAATCTGACGATATTTCAACTGGATCCTGTGATCTCTGTAGATGAATTTAGGTTGGGTACTACGCAAGACTACAGCACTTACCAGTGGTTGTTAAATGATCTGCCTATTGCAGGAGCTACCCAGAAAGATTACCTGGTGACCGGAAATGGTAAATACCGTGTTGTAGTTACCAATGAAAATGGTTGCATTGATACCTCAGATGCCTATACGGTAACCAATTACACGAACATCGTGGGTACAGATGCGGTACAATACATTAACGTGTATCCAAACCCGGCACGGGATATCCTTTATATTAATAGTCCTGTACCCGTCCAGGTCAGCGTAAGCAGCATGGAAGGAAAGTTGGTGAAAGATGTTAAGGAAACACGGCAGGTGACTATAAATGATCTGGCTGAAGGGATCTATTTATTACACATTTCAGACAAGGAAGGAAAACTGTTAAAGACCGAAAAATTTGTTAAATATAAGTAATTATATTTTATGAAAAAGGCATTGTACCAATTGAGGTATAATGCCTTTCTTTTTTTTATCTTTGTTGGGTTGTATTATTTAATAAATGAGAAAACCAGATGAAATTGCAATATAAACTAGCTTTTTTCTTGTCCACTGCATTCCTGACCCTGGGATATTCCGCTGCTTTTTCGCAGGCGACTAATATCACCAATGCAGATGGCACGACTTTAACGCTAAGACAGTGTTACGGAAATGTTAACTATGAAATAGTAGGTGTACCTTCTGGAGGCGTTTTTAACGGATGTGGTGTATTTGATAGTACCAATGGTAAAACCTATTGGAACCCTGTGCGGGCAAGTGTCGGTATCACTGTTTTCCCCTATGCCTGTAACCTCACTTATGAGGTGAATGGCCGCCTGGTCAGTAAAAGCATGTTGGTTTGGAAGCCGGTGGTGATCAACCCGCCTTTAGTAGATTCTTTTACCTGTAACGGAGATTTTTTATTACATGCGACAACATTGTATGCCGGTGATTACATTTACCGCTGGTCCCCTGCGCAACCCCTGGAATA
>CAZFKK010000086.1:0-9366 GCA_964519735.1 uncultured Taibaiella sp. | reverse complement strand
CCCGGATACCTCGGTGACCAAAGGACATATTGAGCAAACAACCACTTTTATCCTGACTGCACGGGATGTTACCAGCAATTGTCTGGGAAGCGACACTGTAGTGATAGAACGTTACCCTGTGCCGGATATTGATATCAGCAATGATACAACGATTTACGCCCGGGGCCAGGTCAGGCTGTTCGCTACCGGGGGCCAGAACTATGAATGGTCGCCCAGGACCTGGTTGAACAATCCCATGGTGTACAATCCTATTGCGCGTCCTCAGCAATCCACTACCTATACGGTAAGGGTGACCAATGAATACGGCTGCACCGCTACCAAAGATGTGACGATCACTATTATAGAGGAGATCCTGATCCCCAATGCCTTTTCACCCAATGGTGATGGGGTGAATGATGTGTTCCGTATTGAGAATTTCGGTTACCAGGAGGTTGTGGAATTCCGCGTGTTCAATCGTTGGGGCAATGAAGTCTTCAATACCAAGGATGGCACCAAAGGTTGGGATGGCATGATCGATGGCACTCCTGCAGAACCTGGTGTCTACTTTTATTCTATTCGTTTAGCCTTCCGGGAGTCCGGAATAAAGGCATTTAAAGGTGACCTGACTTTGCTTAAATAGTCAGGAGGAAGATCTTATAAGATAAACAAGGGTTTCTTCTATAAATTATTCCTGTTCATGGCTGTTATGTAGGCTTCATTGCTGCATAACAGCCATTTTTCATATTATGCTCTGCCGTGAGTAAATTTTACAGGGCTGAGCAGGATGGATATTTATAACACAAGGATTTCCCCATTTAAAATAGAATTTGATGAACGTTGCACACTATTCCAACACTTATTTTGGCATTTATTTGCGTTAATACCTCGTCAAAGAAGCGCATTTAAAGAGGATAAAGAAGAAAAAGAATTAATTTGCATTTATTACATAATTTATTTTAAGATAGAAATAGGTATGAAAAGAATTTTCTTCGTTTTATATAGCCTGCTACTGGTTCCTTTTATGGGACAAGCCATGAACCAGGATCAATTCCATGACAATGAATTGTATATAATGTTGCAACCGGCAAGTGCGCAAACCCTTATCACAGCGGGGGGGCAATGTTCTATAGACATCGTTCAGGCTTATTTCTCCGGGGCGTTGGGCCAGCAAAAATTAAAAGCAGTGTCGGCGCCATTCCAGGTAGCCAAAGGCAGTCCTTTACAAAGGGTGATTCGCCTGACTTTTGAAGATGCTGTTGCACTTGATCTGTTACAAAGTAGCCTGGCTCAATATGAAGGTGTTGATTATGTGGAGAAAATACCGCTTGATCGTACTTGCGATGGCGTTTTTGATACTTATGAGCCGGATGATCTGGGTATCAATGCGATGACGGGACAATGGTATTTGTATAAAGTAAGCGCACCGGCTGCATGGTATTTTAATAAAGGTGACCGCGAGGTAAAAGTGGCTGTTGTGGATAATGCCGTTTTCCTGAATCATCCCGATTTACGGGATAACTTGTGGGTGAATACCGGGGAGATACCAGGTAATGGTATAGATGATGATGGCAATGGTTTTATTGATGATGTACATGGATATGATGTTGCCGATAATGATGGAGATCCCAATCCTATTGATAGCGAACAAAGCCATGGTACGCACGTAGCAGGACTGGTAGGCGCCACCAGTGACAACCAGTTGGGTATTGCTTCTATTGGCTTTGAAGTATCTTTAATTTCGGTTAAATGTGGACGGGGCAATAACAGGACCTTATTCAATACTTATGACGGCGTGTTATATGCCGTTGCGGCAGGCGCCGATATCATCAACTGTTCCTGGGGTAGTCCTCAGTATAGCGAAATCCAGAAACAAGTGATTCAATATGCCCTGGACCAGGGATGTGTCGTGGTTGCTGCGGCAGGAAATGATGCGGTAGAAACCAAATTTTATCCTGCTGCTTACCCGGGAGTCATTGTGGTGGGCAGCACTAACCGAAATGACAGGGTATCTGATTTCAGCAATTACGGCAACTGGATCTCTGTTATGGCTCCGGGAACGGATATCAGAAGCACAGTACCCGATTCCGGCTATGCCCTTCAAAGTGGAACTTCTATGGCCAGCCCTATTGTTGCCGGTTTGGCGGGCTTAATGAAAGCCTATTATCCACAAATTACCGTTAATGAATTGCGTACCTGTATCCTTTCCACTACGGATAGCCTGGAATACCTGAATGCGCCCAGGTATTTGGGTAAAATAGGCACAGGCCGGATCAACGCTTATCAGGCCATGCGCTGTGTAGATTCTTTGAGAGGAGGTGTAACGGGAATAGAACAAATGGAACAGGAGCTTAAACAATCCGGTTTATTGATCTATCCCAATCCGGCTTCCCGCGAGATCATGCTGGCGGCTGCATTAACAGGCAAAGCCAGTGTACAAATCAGTCTGACCGATATCTCTGGAAGAAGAGTGTGGCAGACAGAACAAAGTACAGGACAATACCAGGGCAGCAGAACGATTTACAGGGTAGCACTGCCCTCCTTAGCTCCGGGTTTATACCAGGTTACTTTGCAATCAGGGAAGGACCAGGTAACAGGAAAAGTAATATTGAAGTAAGGATGCTTATTTTTGCATCGAATTATGGTCCATGCAACCCAGGGTATTGTTCTGCGCTGTATCCGTTATGGAGAAACCAGCCTTATCTGTTCTGTATTTACAGAGTTACTGGGCTTGCAGTCCTATATGGTCAAGGGAGTACGCAGCGCCAGGGCCCGGCATAAGAAAGCGGCTTTATTGCATCCCGCCTCTTTGCTGGATATGATCGTATATCATCAACCACAAAAAAACCTACAGTTTATTAAGGAGTTCGGACCGGGATACCTGTACCAGCACCTTCATGAGGACGTACCGAAAAACGGGGTTGCGGTATTTGCTATGGAGCTTACGGCAATTATGTTGTCTGCCCGGAACCCGGATACGGATTTGTTTTATTTTGTGCAAGCCTTTCTGAAAAACCTGGATCTGGCACCCTCATCAGCTATTGCTAACCTCCCTCTTTATTTTATGATTCAAACAGGTAAACTGTCCGGGTATCATATTGCAGGGCGTTATGGGCGGGAAACTCCATATGTGGATGTATTTGAAGGCCGGTTTACACATAGGGCAGGACACCAACCCCCTTTTATAGAAAAAGAAGAGGCGCAGTTATTGAGCCTTCTGAATGAGGCCGTAAGTCCTGAAGAAATGAGCCGTATTACTATGACTAATGAGCAGCGGCGAATGATGCTTCATTACTATCTTATTTTTTTCCAGTTGCATGTCCCCCACTTCAGCAATTTAAAATCGGTGGATATTCTGAGAGAGATCTTGTATTGACAGCATAGAGCTCCGAATCAGCGGGAAAATCAGTGCTTGTTTCTTCTTCTGATGATCCGCCTGCCCATCTGCGACAGGTATTTTTTAAAGAAGCGGAATTGTCCCAGCGGTATGCTGAGTAAGAGTACGCAGAGCGGCCAAAGAATAGTGACGATCAATATATAAGTAAACCACCATAAAAAACGGTGGTCCGGACCGATTAAATTCATAATCCGTTTACCCAAAAAACCACAAAGGCTCCCGCCAATAGCGAAAGTGCATAATATGAGGATTACTTGTAAAACGCCTGGTACCTGCCATTTGTTACGTAGGCGGTCTAAATAACCATTGGAAGACGGATCTTCCTGCGGACTTTCTCTTTTTTTATCGCTCATGGCTTCCTTACAGCATTGTTTCATCAATCAATATTTATCCATCTCCCTTTTTATTCTGCTCCTCCTGTCCGCGTTTCCCGGCAGCGGCCAGGTATCCTGTTTAACTCAGCTCTGTTTCTTTTGTATTTAACGCTTCCCAAAGCACATCTTTCAAATGCTGGATACCCTGGTTGGTTGCGGAGGAAATGAATACATGAGGAATGTTTTCCGGTAATTCCTTTGAAATTTCCAACTTTAACTCTTCATCTATCATATCACTTTTGCTCAAGGCAATAATGATTTTTTTATGCAGCAACTCAGGGTTATATTGTTCCAGCTCACGATGCAATATGTCAAATTCTTTTTTGTAATCATCACTATCTGCAGGGATCAGGAACAGCAATACCGAATTGCGTTCAATATGTCTTAAGAAACGATGACCCAATCCTTTTCCCTCCGCAGCGCCTTCTATAATTCCCGGCAGATCAGCTACGCAAAAGGATTTATCGTCACGGTAAGGGACGATGCCTAGCTGTGGGGTCAGGGTAGTAAAAGCATAATTGGCTATCTTGGGTTTGGCGGCGGATAAGGTAGATAATAAGGTGGATTTGCCGGCATTCGGAAAGCCTACCAGGCCTACATCTGCCAATACTTTTAATTCCAGGTATTTGTAGGCTTCTACACCTGGTTCTCCGGGTTGGGCATACTCAGGCGCCTGGTTGGTGGGGGATTTAAAGCGGGTGTTTCCCCAGCCTCCCCGGCCTCCCGGCAGCCAGATCACCTCCTGGCCGTCTTCGAGAATCTCAGCTTCCACCTCCCCGGTTTCTGCATCCTTGGCTATGGTGCCCAGGGGTACTTCGATGATCACGTCATTACCACTGCGTCCGGTACAGTTAGCGCCCATACCCTTTTGGCCATCTTCTGCATGTACGTGTTTGTAATAACGTAAATGTAATAAGGTCCATAACTGTGTGTTCCCTCTGAGGATAATATGTCCGCCGCGTCCCCCATCCCCCCCATCAGGACCGGCATTGGCATTATACTTGGTGTGTGCAAAATGCATACTCCCGGCGCCACCTTTTCCTGAACGGCAAAAAATACGGATATAATCTACAAAATTTTCCATCTGGGGGGTCCTTCCGTTAGCCGGAAGGAATTTCAATATTTTTAAACTACTGCTATGAACCTGGCAATTTCCTGCTGTAATAAGGAAAAGGTATCTTCTATACTTCCATCTCCCTTAAGCCGGATCAATTTACCTTGTTGTTGGTAATAGGCGGCTACGGGTTCTGTTTTATTTTTATATTCTACGATGCGTTTTTGAATCACTTCTTCATTATCATCACTTCGCCCGGACACTTCGCCCCGGTGTAATAAGCGACGTTTGAGCTCCTCTTCCGGTACTTCCAGGGAGATGAGTGCCTGGATTTCGGTATTTTTTTGATTTAATAATTCGTCCAGGGCTTCAGCCTGTGCTGTAGTGCGGGGAAATCCATCAAATATATAACCCCTGGCGTCCGGATTTTGATCCAGTTTTGACCCGATCATACCAATAACGACCGCATCAGGTACCAATTGACCCTGATCCATAAAATTACGGGCTTCCAAACCTAATGCTGTTTCGCGTTTTACTTCATCGCGCAAAAGGTCACCAGTAGAAATATGGCTAAGACCGAATGTTGCAATGATATTGGCGGACTGTGTGCCTTTGCCACTGCCTGGGGGGCCGAATAGAATTAAATTAAACATAGGCTCAATATTTTTATAGAAAACGCGACAAAGGTACAAAATGAAGGCCATATCATTTTGTACAATTAATCAGCAAGTTGTATATTGGCTTTGTCGTTACTTTGAATGCTCTTTTTTTATTCAATCGTAGGTTACGGGTGGGATTTAAGTTGCCGGCTCAAGAGCGCCATAAATTCATCCTGGCAGGCATGGCCTTTATCCTGAGTGTACCAGGTATGCATTTCTTTTTCAAAATCTTCAAAACTTCGGGGTATGGCTTCTTTCTTCCATGCAGTCAGTAAAGCTTGTGCCGCAGCAGGCCGGGGACCCCAGCGGAATAATTCTGTTCCAAGCTGATCTATGCCTGCCACAATAGGGATACTACGTGTACCATGGGTAAGGTATTGATCCATAATTTCAGGATGCTCATCCCTTAATAAAATTCTTAAATTGATCTTTCCTGCAGAGGCTTCCGCCATTTTTGCAATCACAGGCAGATTTTGAGCACTGTCACCACACCAGGCTTCTGTGATCACCCACCAGGTCTGCGCCGGAAGCCGGACAATAACCTTTATCAGATCTTCCCGTAAAGAAAAAGTCTTGTTCCAACGCAGCATGCGCTGCACGTTGAGCCGTGTATAAAAGAGGTATTCTTCGCTTTGATTATTACCGGTTGTTTTACCCTCCGCCAGCAATTGCTCAGCAAGGTTCACAAAGTCACTATAGCTGTAAGCATGCGGAACGGAAGCGAAAATAACAGACATAAATTTTTAGGTTCGTGCTCAAGGTATCAATACTGCAAGTTAGTTATTTTGATCCATATAGCTCTTATTAATCCGGTAGGAAAATGCCGGGCAGGAACGACTATTTATGTTGACCTGAGGAATAAATTTTGAATTTGGTCTTCGGGAATAGACCAGATACTTCCGGGTTGTCTGTCCTTGATGTTTATCGCTCCTATACGGTAACGGATCAGTCTCAGGGTAGGCAGGTTTACGGAAGCAGTCATGCGTCTTACCTGGCGATTTTTTCCTTCCGTTAATGTTATAGAAAGCCAGGATGTAGGTATATTTTTTCTGAAGCGAACAGGAGGAAACCGGTCCGGCACTGTGGGTGCTTGCGTCATCAGGCTTATGCCGGCAGGCTTTGTTTGATAAGGTTGACCATCTACTTTGATAAGGGTACCTTGCTCCAGCTTATTGAGGGCTTCCTTTGTGGGTACACCTTCGACTTCTACCCAGTATTCTTTTTCATGAACAAATAAAGGGTTTAATAAACGATGATTGAGTTGTTTGTTGTTCGTGAGCAGTAATATTCCTTCACTGTCATAATCCAAACGGCCTACCGGATAAATATCCTTTTTTATTCCTTTAAAGAAATCTGCGAGTGTTTTTTTGTCTCCTTCTGCTGAAAATTGAGAGAGCACCTGGAAGGGTTTATAGAAGAGAAAGTAGTCAAATCTAGAATGCATAAGAAAATGATGTATAGCTAAAGCAAGGCTGGACGGGCATTTTAAAAAATAAAAAGAAAAAGCCCGGTATTTTATTACCGGGACTTTTATAAGGAGGGGTTAGTAAGTGCTATTGCATCCACAATATTAACAAGTATTTTTTTCTTTGAAAAATTTTTTCATAAAAAATATTCACAAAAGAGAAAAAAATGTGGATAACCTGTTTCCGCAACGTGGGATAAAAATAGGTTATTTTCTGTAAAAATTAGCGAAGAAAATTCTTTTGATTCTTAAACTCGACAACACAATCCTATCTTTACACCCTAAAAATACATTTGTTTATGCGTTTGGAAAGTCCCTTACCGGCTCAATGGATTGCAGATTTTATTGGTGCCACTCTGATTGGTGATGCTTCACTAATGGCAACAGGTATGAATGAAATACATAAGGTCGAGGCCGGGGATATTTCATTTGTTGATTTTGAAAAGTACTACGATCAATGTTTGCGATCCGCAGCTACTTTTATCATTATTAATAAAGAAGTGGATTGTCCTCAGGGTAAGGTACTTTTGGTCTGCGCTGATCCCTTCGAAGCGTATGTGAAACTGGTCAAACGGTTTCGTCCTTTTGAGCCGGCCAGCGAAATGATCAGTGCCAGTGCCAGTATAGGCATAGGTACTGTACTACAACCGGGTGTCTTTATCGGGCATCACGTGCGCATAGGTAATCATTGTGTGATTCATCCGAATGTGACTATTTACGATCATACGGAAATCGGAGATAACGTAATCATACATGCCGGTAGTGTCATCGGAGCTGATGCTTTTTATTACAAAAGAAGAAAGGAGCGGGAGGTACAGTATGATAAGCTGGAGAGCTGTGGCCGGGTATGGATCAAAGATGATGTGGAAATTGGTGCCGGTACTACGATTGACAAGGGCGTAAGTGGCGATACCATCATTGGGAGAGGAACTAAAATTGATAATCATGTACATATAGGACATGGTGCGGTGATCGGGGATAACTGTTTGTTTGCTGCCCAGGCAGGCATTGGTGGAAAGGCCATTATTGAAGATGAAGTTATTCTCTGGGGTCAGGTAGGCGTGAGCAAGGACCTGACTATAGGGAAAGCGGCAGTCGTGTATGCGCAAAGTGGTGTGGCTGCTTCTGTAGCAGGGGGGCGCACCTATTTCGGTTCTCCGGCTGAAGATGCAAAGACAAAGATGCGGGAGCTCAACTGGATCAAAAGAATACCCGAATTATGGGAATCGCTGAAAAAGAAATAAGTGTTTACCCTTTGCATCGTAGCAGGACGCTCCGACCAGCAAAGAGTAATGATGAAAAAATAGCATCCCTAATTTGACCATAACTTTTAACCACATAGATACATAGAAATTGTATAGAATGAGCGATAGGAAAATTGTTAGACCTATAGTGACACCTATTTTCATCGAAGATGAAATGCTATGTGCTCCGTTGTCTGTTATCTAAAGAACTAGGTACCTATTGTTTCTATGTATCTATGTGGTTAAATAAGGGAACTTATTTCGACATTGTTGCTAAGGTGATGATCTCCTTTGCGGCCTTATCTGATGCTTTATGCGTTCCCAGGATTTCCCATAGCGCTGTATAATCACTTTGCAAGGCTTCTTTTCGTTCCGTATTTTGCAACAGCTCATTCAATGTGTCTGATAATTTTTGCTCATTAAGATTATTTTGAATCAACTCTGTTACCGCTGGTTTATCCAGGATAAGATTGACGAGCGAAATATATTTCACCCGGATGAGTTGTTTCGCCAACCAGAAAGAAATGGGGTTGCCTCTATAACAGACAATTTGGGGGACGCCGAATAATGCGGTTTCCAGCGTAGCGGTTCCACTGGTCACCAGGGCCGCGCTGGCTTGTTTTAGCAGGTTATAAGTTTGTCCTTTAGCCAATGTCACGGGTAAATTACCAATCAGTTTCCGGTATATTTCGTCTTCCTGCCCCGGTGCCTGGGCTACTACGAACTGATAACCGGGAAAGCGGGTTACCATGGATAACATGACCGGCAATTTCTGATGAATTTCCTGGCTACGGCTTCCGGGTAATAAGGCAATAACGGGTTTTTGACTTAGAGTTGCTACAGGCTTCTGTAGTTCTGTATGGATCACTTCAATAAGGGGATGACCGACATAGGTAACGCTGTAATGGTGTTTTTTATAAAATTCTTTTTCAAAAGGAAGGATAACCAGCATCTTATCTACTGTCTTCCTGATCTGCCCTACCCTGCTTTCTTTCCAGGCCCAAACCTGGGGTGATATGTAATAGCATACCTTGATCCCCTGTTTTTGGGCCCAGTCGGCTATCCGGAGATTGAAGCCGGGATAATCGACTAATACCAGGACATCCGGTTTATAAGCCAGGATATCTTTTTTGCAGAATTTTATATTATTTAAGATGGTACCCAGATGCCGGACGACTTCTACAAAACCCATAAAGG
>CAZFKK010000085.1:0-10485 GCA_964519735.1 uncultured Taibaiella sp. | reverse complement strand
CCAGGTATTTTTGCCCATCAGAATAGGCTTATCCATGGTTACCCTTTTGAAAAATTTCAAATCATCAGGCAGGTGCCAGGGTAGCTGGTTGTTGATACCTATTACATTATTTTCGGAAGCAGCAACGACAATGGAAATATGCATAACTGCAAAGATGAGTTATTTTATTTTTCCTGGCAAGATGTGAGGATTAGTAAGCTTTTGTTATCTTTAATTTTTTATTTTTACAATACTGTGACAATCCGTAACTTCGGGTTACAAAAATAATTCTGCATGAAAAAAATAATAGTTACCTGTAGTTTAAGTCTTTTTGTTCTGGTAATGGTTCAGTGCAGTCCAAAGGCAAGTAAAGCTATTGCTGAAGCTCCCCTGGCCACTTCAGAACAAATGAAAGCTCAATTTTCCGTTGCCCAACTGGAGGAGGGTAAAGTGATCTGGCAGAATAACTGTAATAAGTGTCACAAACTATTTGCTCCGGAATCCAGGGATAATGAGAAATGGCATAAAGTACTCCGAAGAATGATACCCAGAGCAAAATTAAGTGATGAAGAAGGCAAATTAGTAAGAGCCTACCTTATTGCGTATTCTAAACAAGGATAAAATGAATAGGAATATAAAGTCTGTCTATGAACGACAGGCTTTTTTATTTACTACATTTGCGCCGTAATTAATTCATTTTATGAAGATAGGAATCGTTTGCTACCCTACCTTTGGTGGTAGTGGAGTAATGGCTACAGAGCTCGGATTAGCATTGGCGGACAAGGGACATGAAATTCATTTTATAACCTATCAACAGCCTGTAAGGCTTAATGTATTCCGGCCTAATATTTTCTATCACGAAGTTAGTGTTCCCAAATATCCTCTCTTTGACTTTCCACCCTATGAAACTGCTTTAGCCAGTACCCTGGTTCACGTTATCCAGAATAACGAGCTGGACTTGCTGCATGTTCATTATGCTATACCCCATGCTTCTTCTGCTTATTTTGCCCGGCAGATGCTAAAAAAGCAAGGAAAAGATATTCCATTTATTACTACCTTACATGGTACGGATATTACCCTGGTGGGAAAGGATTCTACCTATGGTTGTGTGGTGACCTTTTCCATTAATGAATCAAATGCGATTACAGCAGTATCTGAGAACCTGAAGGCAGAAACCTATAAGTCTTTTTCTATAGAAAAGCCTATACATGTGATTCCTAATTTCGTAGATGCACATCGTTTTCATCAGACGAATAAAGATCATTTTAAAAAAATGCTGGCTTCAGAGGGGGAACGGATCCTGGTTCATGTATCTAATTTCAGGAAGGTAAAGCGGGTGGATGATGTGATGAAGATATTTGAAAAGGTTCGCCAGCGGATTCCTGCTAAATTGCTGATGATCGGAGATGGTCCGGAGCGCCAGCATGCAGAAGACCTTTGCCGTAAGCTGGGTGTCTGTAACGATATCCGTTTCCTGGGCAAGCAGGATCAGATGGAAGAAATATTAAATATCGCTGATTTATTTATACTACCTTCTCAATATGAAAGTTTTGGTCTTGCAGCCCTGGAAGCTATGGCCTGTGGCGTGCCTGTTATCTCCTCTAATGCAGGGGGATTGCCGGAGATCAATATACATGGCAACACAGGCTACCTTAGTGAAGTCGGTGATGTAGAAGATATGGCAAAAAACGCCTTATACATTCTTGAGGATGATCAACGCTTAGAGCAATTCAAAGACAATGCATTAGCACAGGCAGCTCACTTTTCTATTCATAGAATTGTACCGCTTTATGAAGAGCTTTATGAATCGGTGCTCCAGCAAAAAATAGAAAGGCCTGATTATAATGTACATTATGAGAGACATCCTGGGACAGGCAATCATGGACTACTATAAGGGGATAAAGGGGCACAAGCTTTGGGTGCATGATACCCTGGGTCCCCCGGTAGCAATGAAAACAGCCACTTATTTCCGCGAAGAAGCTCATATGCCCGAATGGGAAACAATGGCTTTACAATTGTGCAGGGGGGCTGTGCTGGACATTGGAGCAGGAGCAGGTAGCCATACCCTTTGCCTACAAAAAAAAGGATTTGATGTGACCGCGATGGATATATCTGCAGGAGCTTGTGCAGTCATGCAACAACGGGGCGTCAGGAAGGTGTTGTTACAGGATATTTATGCGTTTTCAGCATCACATTTTGATACCCTGCTGTTATTAATGAACGGTATTGGATTAACAGGGTCCCTGGAAGGGCTCAAACGATTTCTGCAGCACGCTACCCTACTCCTGAAACCCGGAGGACAACTGCTTTTTGATTCTTCTGATGTCGCCTACCTTTACGAAGATGGTTTATCATTTCCACCTCATTATTACGGAGCTATAAAATGTTGTTATGAGTATAAAAATGAAAAAACAGATTGGTTTACCTGGCTATATATTGACAAATTAACTTTAATGGAAGTTGCCCAATCTTCAGGCTGGCGTGTCGAAATTGTGCTGGAAGATCCAAGTGACCAGTACCTCGCCAGGCTTACTCTTTTGTAGCCAGAAAAAAAATAAGTTTAGAAATAGTGAAAAAGTGTATGAATTTTGGTGCATAATGATATATTTGTGGGCTAAAATAACATAATATGGAAAAGTACAATGAATTAAAAGAGTTGATTGCTTCTATCGAAGCAGATGCTGACAAGTTTTACAATAAGAGTAGCAAAGCAGCAGGTACCCGTGTTCGTGCCGGTATGCAAGCTATTAAAGCCCTTGCTCAGGAGATCCGCACACAAGTAACTGAGCTGAAAAATCAGGAGAAATAATGCAACTGCTTATACTCTGAAGCAGGGCGCCTCTTATTAACTATTAAGAGGCGCTCTTGTTCCTAATCCATGCCTGTTACTCTTTCCCTTGCTATTTCCATCTATCCAGCCCTTCAGTCTTTCCGGAATGGATCTTCATCTGGCATTATAAAAAAGAAATGTGTCATTTTTTTAAAGATACTTTTTTTTGAATTTAAAACCCTTAACTTTGCGCAAAATTTCAGTGTCGTGTTAACTAATTGCAAACGGATTCTAACTGCCTTATTCTTTGTTTTAACTGGTTTCAGCGCTGCTGCTTCTGCCGATGAGGCACATGGCACTGAGCCCAAAAAGGGTTTTGATGCATCCAAAGTCATCTTTGGGCATATTGGCGATGCACACGACTGGCATTTGTTTGATCTGAACGGGCATGTTGTTTCTGCCCCGCTTCCCGTAATTATTTATCATCCTGAAAATGGATTGTCTTTATTTTCTTCTTCCAGGTTTGAACATGGTCATGCCAGTTATGAGGGCTATCATCTTAATGAAGAAGGTAAGATAGTTTCAGAAGATGGTGCCTCCATTAAAGATTTATCTATTACCAAGAATGTAGCTTCCATGCTCCTTTCGGTAATCCTGCTCCTGGTGATTATGCTTAATGTAGCCAAGAAGTATGCCAAAACTGGTGCCATGAAAGCACCAACAGGATTTCAAAATGCTTTGGAGCCTGTAATCATTTTTGTACGTGATGAAGTCGCGAAACCTAATATAGGTCACAAATATGTAAAATATATGCCCTTCCTGTTGACTATATTTTTCTTTATATGGATCAACAATATGTTGGGTTTGCTCCCGGGCGGTGCTAACTTAACTGGTAATATTGCTTTCACTGCATGCTTAGCAGTAGTTGCTTTTATCGTTATCCTGGTTAGCGGCAACAAACATTTCTGGGGCCACTTACTGAATCCTCCTGGCGTTCCAGGCTTTGTCAAAGTAATTTTAGTCCCTATCGAGATCATTTCTTTGATTATTAAGCCAGTAGCCTTAATGATTCGTCTTTTTGCCAACATGCTGGCAGGCCATATCGTTATTATCAGTTTTATTTCATTAATATTTATTTTTGCGGGATTAAATGTCATCGTTGGTGGTGCATTCTCTCCGGTTTCACTCTTGCTGACTGTGTTTTCCATGAGCCTGGAATTGCTGGTAGCTGCTATTCAAGCCTTTATCTTTACGAACCTGGCTGCGGTATTTATCGGGCAAGCTGTAGAAGAAGCACATCATCATGATCATAAAGAAGAAGCTTATCATCCTAATAACCCGGAGACTGGTCAAGGGTATAACGTTTCAGAACAGGAAGTGATTGCGTAGCCCGGTTAAGGTATTTATTACTCGCAGGCCATAAGCCCTGCACTGTTTAATTTGTTTTTTCATTTTTTAAACCCATATATACAATGTCTCTATTGAACACTGTAATGTTAGCAGCTGAAAGCGCAGGTCTTGGCGCGGTAGGAGCTGGAATCGCTGCATTGGCAGCAGGTATCGGTATCGGTCAGATCGGTAAAGGAGCTGTAGAATCTATCGCTCGTCAACCGGAAGCTGCAGGTGATATCCGTGCCAATATGATTCTTACCGCGGCGTTTGTGGAAGGGGTTGCCTTCCTTGGCGTAATCGCTGGTATCCTGGCTATCGTGCTTTAATGCACACATTTAAAACCATATCCGACGCAAAGGGCAGAGGATATGGTTTTAAAAACTTACTTGCATCCATTTAGTATTAATTTATAATTATTAAGTATCATGGGATTATTGACTCCTGATTTCGGATTATTTTTCTGGACCCTTGTTTCCTTCCTTATTGTATTTTTCATTTTGAAAAAATTTGCCTGGAAACCTATTTTGAAAATGTTGCATGAGCGGGAATCCGGCATTGCCGAAAGTATCGCTTCTGCTGAAAAAGTACGCGCAGAGATGCAACAATTGCAGGCTCAGAACGAAACTTTATTAATTAAGGCCCGTGAAGAGCGTACCTTAATGCTGAAGGAAGCTAAAGAGACTAAGGAAAGAATTATTAGTGAAGCTAAAGAACAAGCTAAGGTAGAAGCCAGCAAAATCATGGACGATACCCGCTTGCAAATTGAGCGTCAGAAAAATGCGGCACTTACAGAAGTGAAAAACGAGATCGGTAATCTTGCTGTTGAAGTTGCAGAGAAAATATTGCGCAAACAATTGACGGGACAGGAAGCACAACAGGATTATGTAAAATTGCTGGCTGACGAAATAAAACTTAATTAATATATCTCAATTTATCATGCAAAACCCTCGTCTCGCATCTAGATATGCCAAATCATTACTGGATATAGCCTTAGAACAAAATGTTCTGGAAGCTGTACGGGGTGATATGGAACTTATTCAGCAGGTAGGCAAAACTAATCCGGACCTGGTGCTTATGTTGAAAAGCCCGGTTATTAAAGGAGACAAAAAATTATCCGTGTTTAAAGCTGTTTTTGAAGGACGGGTGCAACAAGTTACCTTATTGTTCATTGAGTTGTTGGTTCGGAAAGGCCGCGAGTTCTTTCTGCCCGAAATTGCCACTGCCTTTGCAAGCCAGTACAAAACCTATAAACATATCAATACCGTAAGCCTCACTACGGCTGTGGCTATTGATGATCAATTGAAACAACTGATTCACAGTAAGGTAGCCACTTCTCTTACTGATGGCCATATTGAGTTGAATACTGAGGTTGATGAATCCTTGATCGGTGGTTTTGTATTGCAGGTAGGCGATAAGTTATTTGATGCCAGTATCCGGAGAGACCTGGTGGATATCAAAGCCCAGTTTACAAAAAACTTATACGTAGCAGAAATTTAAGTTTCCCTAATAAATCATTTTTAATTTTACATTTTTAATACTCATAGACAATGGTTGAGATCAAACCGGATGAAATATCGGCGATATTACGCCAGCAATTGAGCAACTTTAATGGCTCTGCCGACCTGGAAGAAGTAGGTACCGTACTGCAGGTGGGTGATGGTATTGCCCGTGTATATGGTTTAGGAAGTGTGCGTCAAGGGGAATTGGTTGCTTTTGAAGATGGCACCAAAGCTATTGCACTTAACCTGGAAGAGGATAATGTGGGTGTGGTATTGATGGGAGAAAGCGCCAATATCAAAGAAGGTTCTACTGTGCGTCGTACGGGCAGTATCGCTTCAATAAAAGTTGGTGAAGGTCTTATCGGACGTGTAGTCAATACATTGGGTGAGCCTATAGATGGTAAAGGTCCTATCAAAGGTGAATTGTATGAAATGCCTATTGAGCGTAAAGCGCCCGGCGTTTTATTCCGTGAGCCGGTAAAAGAACCCTTGCAAACAGGTATCAAATCCATTGATGCCATGATTCCCATCGGCCGTGGCCAGCGGGAATTGGTGATTGGTGACCGGGGCACTGGTAAAACAGCGATCTGCCTGGATGCCATCATTAATCAAAAGGAATTTTACGAAGCAGGTAAGCCTGTATATTGTATCTATGTTGCGATTGGTCAGAAGGCGAGTACGGTTGCAGGAGTGATGAAAACATTGGAAGAAAACGGCGCTATGGCTTATACGACTATCGTAGCCGCTTCTGCCGCAGATCCTGCCCCGCTTCAGTTCTATGCACCTTTCTCTGGTGCTGCTATAGGTGAATTCTTCCGGGATACCGGTCGTCCGGCCTTAGTGGTATATGATGATTTGTCAAAACAAGCGGTTGCTTACCGTGAGGTATCTCTGTTGCTTCGTCGTCCTCCTGGTCGTGAGGCTTATCCGGGTGACGTGTTCTACCTGCATAGCCGTTTACTGGAACGTGCTGCAAAGGTGATCAATAATGATGCTATTGTTAAGAATATGAACGACTTACCGGAAAGCATCAAACATCTGGTCAAAGGTGGTGGTTCTTTAACGGCATTGCCGATTATTGAAACTCAGGCGGGTGACGTATCGGCTTATATCCCTACCAACGTGATCTCGATCACCGATGGTCAGATCTTCCTGGAAGGTAACTTGTTTAACGCAGGTATCTCCGTTAGCCGTGTGGGTGGTAATGCGCAAATTAAATCCATGAAGAAAGTAGCAGGTACTTTGAAACTGGATCAGGCATTATACCGGGAAATGGAGGCTTTCTCCAAATTTGGCGGTGACCTGGATGCGGCAACTAAGACCGTATTGGATAAAGGAAGCCGTAACGTGGAAATCTTGAAACAACCTCAGTTTTCTCCCTATAGTGTGGAAAAGCAGGTGGCTATGATTTACCTGGGTACCAATAACCTGTTGCGTGAAGTGGCCGTTAAGAATGTAAGGGCTTTCGAAGATGCATTTATGATGGAAATGGAAACCAAATTACCTGATTTGCTGGCTGAATTTAAGAAGGGTAACCTTCCAGAAGAGGGCATCAATAAGATGGTGGCTCTGGCCCAGACCCTGATCCCTCAGTTTAAATAGGCTTTAAGTACCTTAATAATAAAGAAAGCTGTCTCTCTGAGGCAGCTTTTTCATGTCCCGATCTCTCCTGCTCTTAACGGATGCTTACCATTTCGTATAGTTCAAAAAGGATGGGAACGGGTGTCGGCTCAGGGGCAACTACTACCTGATTTAATACTTATTTATTGCTTGGTTTATTGTGCTCATTTTGCTGGATTAAGATGATTTTAGGGCCTATATGTGGTCCTTTTTTTGTATCTTCGCTTTCCTTTTCTAAATACCCACAATGGAAGAAAATAATAACGAAATTACCCCTCAGGAAGGCGGTGAACCTATCAGTCGAATTATCCCGGTCAATATTGAAGAACAGATGAAGACGGCCTATATAGATTATTCTATGTCGGTTATTGTCGGTCGTGCGCTTCCTGATGTTCGTGATGGTTTGAAGCCGGTGCATCGCCGGGTTTTGTTTGCTATGAACGAGTTGGGTATGGTGCATAATAAGCCCTATAAGAAATCCGCCCGTGTGGTCGGAGAAGTACTGGGTAAGTATCATCCCCATGGCGATGCCTCTGTTTATGACGCTATGGTGCGTATGGCACAGCCCTGGAGCATGCGTTATATGCTGGTGGACGGCCAGGGTAACTTCGGCTCCCAGGATGGTGACGGTCCGGCTGCTATGCGTTATACTGAAGCCCGGCTCCAGCGTTATGCCGAAAGCATGCTGGAAGATATGGAGAAAGAAACGGTAGATTTTCAACTCAACTTTGACGATTCCCTCAAGGAACCTACGGTACTCCCTACCCGGGTCCCCCAATTATTGGTGAATGGCTCCAGTGGTATTGCCGTGGGTATGGCCACGAATATGCTGCCCCATAATTTAAGTGAAGTCATAGATGGTTGTGTGGCTTATATTGAAAATAAAGAAATTACGATAGATGAGCTGATGAAGTTCATCAAAGCCCCTGATTTTCCTACCGGAGGTATCATTTATGGTATTGACGGAGTAAAGACGGGCATGCATACAGGTCGTGGCCGGGTAGTACTCAGGGGAAGGGTAAATGTTGAAACGTTGAAGAATGGCCGGGAACAGATTGTCATTACTGAAGTACCGTACCAGGTAAGCCGGGATGTCCTTACAGAGAAGATTGGCATGTTGGTCAATAATAAGGTTATCGACGGGATCACGAATGTGGCGAATGAATCCAATAAAGAAGGAACAAGGGTTGTGGTGGAATTACGCCGGGATGCTGTAGCCCAGGTCGTGATTAATCAACTATATAAATTCAGTGAACTTCAGACTTCCTTTGGTATCAACAATGTTGCCCTGGTTAAGGGACGCCCCCGTACCTTAAATGTTAAAGACCTGATTTCGGAATTTATCAGTTTCCGCCATGAAGTCGTGGTGCGTCGTACAGAATTTGAATTAAGAGAAGCCGAGAAGCGCGCCCATATATTGGAAGGACTGATGAAAGTCATCGGTACTAAAGATGACCTGGACAGGGCAATCAGAATTATTAGAGAAAGTAAAACTCCGGATGAGGCGCGTGAAGGACTGATAGAAGCCTTTGAGCTTAGTGAAATACAAGCCAGGGCTATATTGGAGTTGCGTCTGCGTACGCTTACAGGCCTGGAAATTGATAAAATTAAGAGCGAATATGAGGAATTAATGAAAACCATTGGCCACCTGAAGGCAATATTGGAAAGCGAACCCATGCGCTATGATATTATTAAGGAAGAATTGGCTGAAGTGAAAAAGAAGTTTGGAGACGAACGTCGTTCCGAAATCCAATACCTCGCTAATGAGATGCGTATTGAAGACCTGATAGAAGAAGAGGATGTAGTGATCACCGTATCTCATTTGGGCTATATTAAACGTGCGTCTGTAGCCGATTACAGGGCGCAGCGTCGCGGTGGTCGTGGTGCTATGGGCGGTAAAACCCGGGAA
The DNA here is from genome assembly GCA_964519735.1 of uncultured Taibaiella sp. Taxonomy (GTDB): domain Bacteria; phylum Bacteroidota; class Bacteroidia; order Chitinophagales; family Chitinophagaceae; genus Taibaiella. Next base: position 1,316 of record CAZFKK010000085.1, on the reverse strand, counting down.
GAAGATTATATTGAACATCTGTTTATCGCCTCTACCCACCATACCCTATTGTTCTTTACGGAAAAGGGACGTTGCTTCTGGCTTAAAGTCTATGAAATACCGGAAACAGACAAGAACGCTAAAGGACGGGCTATTCAGAACCTGATGCAGATTCCCGGAGATGATAAGATCCGGACAGTGATAGATGTTCCCCGCCTGGATAATGAAGAATTTGTCAATAGTCATTCTATTGTATTATGCACGAAGAAAGGAATTATTAAAAAGACAAAACTGAAAGATTTCAGTCGCCCCCGCCAGAGTGGTGTGAATGCCATTACTATTCAGGAAGGTGATGAATTGCTGGACGTATCCCTTACAGATGGAGACAGCTATATCATGATGGCTGTAGCTTCAGGCCGTGCTATTAGTTTCCCTGAAGAAAAGGTAAGGGAAACAGGCCGCGGTGCTATAGGGGTTTATGGTATCGAACTGGAAAATGAAAAGGATGAAGTGGTCGGCATGATCTGTTTGCCAAAGAAAGATATTAACAAACAGATCCTCGTGGTTTCTCAAAGAGGATTAGGTAAACGGACTCCTTTCCTTGAGCCCTTAGCTGCCGATGCTCCCGAAGAAGAAAAAGCCAAATCTATTGCCATCCCCGATGAAGAAGGTAATGAAGTATTGTACACGCTTTCTTACCGCATTACCAATCGTGGTGGCAAAGGAGTAAAAACCATTAACATCACGGAAAAAACCGGAACGCTGGTGGGCCTGCTTGCCGTTGAAGAGAAAGATGACCTGATGATCACCTGTAAATCCGGTATTACCATTCGTATGAAGGTGGAACATATCCGGGAAGCAGGAAGAGCTACCCAAGGGGTGAAACTGATTAACCTGGATAACAGTGATGAGATTGCTGCTATTGCCCGGATTCAGGACCAGGAAGAGGAGGAATTTATTGATGGGGAAGAAGAAGGAGAGGTAAAAGACAGCCCCGATGCTGTACCTCCGGCTCAGGAAGTTGAAGGAGAAGATACTACTCCTCCTGTTCCCGAATAAGAGAACAAGCTTATACTCAGAAGGAGGTTGCCCCGATACGGGACAGCCTCCTTCTTTTATCTGGTCCACCTGATACAACTTCTATAGAGAAGCTATCCCGTCCTTAATTTTAAAAGTTTAAACAGCTTCTCTATTAAAAAGGATAGCCGATCGCCAGATTAAAGAACATATTTTTACCTCTCCATTCATTATCTCCGAAGCTGATCTCGTTGAATACCCAACGATTACCTTCAGGATACCAGGGCTTACGTACCGGTATGCCCACATCAAAGCGAAGG
>CAZFKK010000084.1:8260-10550 GCA_964519735.1 uncultured Taibaiella sp. | reverse complement strand
ATAGTCTGAAAGCAAAATTTAAAAGGGAGTAGTTCAACATTGTGGTTACCTTTGCTGCGTTAATCAGAATAGAAAAATCTTCGCTGACAGATCTAGCTAGTGGAGAAACTACAAACATCATAAAATCAAGCTCAGAGTCGAAAACTCTCTGATCAGCGTTTAAATATTGATTCCAAATGTCCTTTACAATTTCAGGTGGGAAACCTGACCCTGTAACCTGCCGGTTACTTTTTACAGATACCGCCACTTTATGATTATACTTACCATCATTCATAGTTAGCAACAGGTCGTCAAATAACCATCCGAGTGGGCGTACTTGAAAGTCTATACGCTCAATTAAGCCAAGTTCAGGTTGTAAAGGGAGTTTTCCCGACAGTAAATACGCTAAAAAATATGCAGTAACTTTGTCCTCGAATTCGAAGCCTCCACCACCGGTCTGTTTCGCTGTTGCAACTTTGGCCATTCTTAAAGATTTATAAGTAAATTTAATACTCCCTCATGAGTATTTAAGTAAATTTTGATTCTGAAAATATCAGCTTCAACAATAAGCTTTAGAATTTTGTTACCTTATAGTATTGTATGAAGCCTAAACTGGCTGGTGGAAATATATTCATTTGGTAGGCATCTCATGTACATAAAAGATTCATGGACAAGCATTCCAAGATGCAACAATATGCAGGCACTGTCCTTATACAGCTTTTTGTCTATTTCCTCTCTTTTCGTATGGTCAAAATCAGAATAGAAAATACCAACGTTATAGGTACAGCCGTATAATGATCCGTGCAATGCTTCGGAAGCATCAGTATAATACTGTATCTTATTGATGGAAAAAAACACATCAAGTAATTTCCCCCATTCCTGAATTACGGCAATCCGCTGGCTTAACGTCTTTTTTGTCCAATTCAAACTGGATTTTGTTTCGGAGAAGATCGCTAGAGCCTCCTGTACAATGGGGAATTTCTTTAGTTCTTCTTGTTTTTTCTTGCGAGCAGCACTGTTTTCGGCCAGGGTATCAAAGTCTTCCTCCATTTTTGGCTTGCCGGTTAAGTGGTAATGTTTATACACGGGATGCAAAATGAATGCACGGTATTCCTTTTCGTCACAGATTCCTACATAACAAAAATTAGTCATCTTCTCCATAAAAGACCGCGCAATCATAACAGATTCGGTGCTAAAAGTTTCCGTTTGACTTGCCAGTTGCAGAAGTGCCGACCCTGTCTGGCCACAGCTAATCAACAGTGCACCCGCTTTTGCTAAACGGTCGTCAGTAATCTTGGGTATCGCCGCCTTCAACAGCATCAATTCAGATGCAAAAAATTGTGTTGCCTCGTTGTGGTAGCGTTTCAGGTTATCAAGGGAATAGGTTGTTGGCATAAAACTTAAATTCTTATCTACATTAATCTTTTTTGAGCGGCACGTTTGACAGGTATATGGCACGTTTTAAGCCTGCCTATCTGGGTTTACTTTTAAAGCGGAATGAGTGCCTTTACCTGTTGTGGCGGTTTTGGCAATGAAATTCTTATCCACCACTTCCTGCAAATCTCTTACTGCTGTACGATGGGGTGTTGCATTGATACTATGATAATCAATGTTCGTTATTTTCCCATTTCCCTTGTTATACACTAGGGCTTTGACCTGCCTTTCATTTAGATTGAGGTTTTTAGCTATTCTTCCGTGTAAATATCCTTCAGAACAGGGAACTAACTGAAAGTATAAAAGAAATCGCGGGGCAGAATTATAAAAAACGGGTACATTTCGAAAGCCACAATGAGTTTGGAGATTTGGCTAAATCATTCAATACAATGGCTGAAAAGCTGGAAGAATATTCAGAAAGTAAACTGGATAAAATCCTGAAAGGCAAAAAACGGATTGAGACATTGATTGATAATCTCCATGATCCTGTTATTGGCATTGATGAAAACAAAAAAGTGCTCTTTGCCAATGAAGAAGCTTTAAACATTTCCGGCTTAGTAAAAGAAGAGCTTGTTGGGAAGAAAATACAGGACGTAGCGGTTACCAATGACTTGATAAGGAGCATTATTAAGGACATATTCCTCCCAAAGGCAGAAACTAAGAAAGCAGAACAATTAAAAATTTATGCCAATGGGAAGGAAAGCTATTTTGAAAAAGAAGTAGTCGACATCAATATTGTACCCACCGGAGAAGAGAATAGTGAATTTATAGGCCAGGTGATTCTTTTGAGAAATATAACACCATTCAAAGAACTGGACCTGGCAAAGACCAGTTTTATGGGAACGGTCTCCCATGAATTTAAAACCCCTATTTCGTC
>CAZFKK010000084.1:993-8250 GCA_964519735.1 uncultured Taibaiella sp. | reverse complement strand
ACTCCATCGATGAGCAGCTTGAGTTGGTGAAAGGAATCAAAGACGACACGGACAGGCTGTTGAAAATAACCGGAGAGCTAGTCAACATTACACAGCTTGAAAGTGGATCTATCCAGATAAATCTGCTTACTTCAGAAATAAAGCCGATTATCGATTATGCTGTACACGCAAATAAATCTGCCGCCGATTATAAAAATATAAAAATAGATGTGAGTTCGGATGATACGGAATTCGTATCTGCTGATAGCGAAAAAACAGCCTGGGTGCTGACCAATCTAATTTCCAATGCAGTTCGGTATTCGTATGAGAATTCCACGATTTTTGTTAAAACCGAGAAGGAAAATAACCAGATCAAATTCTCTGTTATCGACACCGGCCAGGGCAGACAAACGCAGTATCTGACCAAGGTTTTTGAACGTTATTTTCGTATTCCGGGCACCAAAAAAGAAGGTACCGGTCTGGGGTTGAGCATCTGTAAAGAATTTATTGAAGCACAGGGAGGCAAAATCTGGGTTGAGAGTGAGTACGGAGCGGGGAGCACTTTTTATTTCACATTAAATTCAGGTTGTTACCTCTTCCCAACAAACCGGACGAATTTAAAATAGAGATTTCGGGAATCTTTCTGAGCTTACAATGATTACCGACAAATACCTGATATCTTTTTGATTTTTATGGATACAAAGAAAATTGAAGTGAAAGACAAACTTTTGCCGCAAAGGCTCATCAAGGTAGTTACTTTTGATGTTTCCAAAAATATAACCAGGCCGCATAAGCACAATGGTTACCTGGAGCTGGTATTCCTTTCGTCTACAACCGGCAAACACGTTATTGATGGCAGAAATACCAGTATAAAAACGCCCTGCTTACTGGTGATCAGAAAAGACAATGTCCATCATTGGGAATTGGTCAATCCGGTAGAGGGTTTTGTACTACTGGTAAAGGATCAATTTGTTGAGCATAGTCTGGATTTTGAAATCCGGAGACTAGTAGATGCCATCAGCCGTTTTGATACGATCTACCTGGAAGAGTCGGGTACGATGCGAAATCTAATGGAAATGTTAGCGGTTGAGGACAACAAAATATGCCAGGAGGGGCTATTTAAGGTGATCCTGGCCAAAGCCATTGGCTATACCGGGAGTTCAGGAAGAAGCATGCCAGGTCAGGAAAATATATATGCCAGGTTCTGCGGCATGCTCAATCAGGATGCAAGAGTAGTAAACCACGTAGCCTATTATGCTTCAAAGCTAAATACCAGTCCCCAGAACCTCAGTGCGGCCTGCAGGAAAAATGCAAATCTGACCGCTTCTGAGGTATTGGCAGGATATATTGTCAAAGAGGCTAAAAGGTTACTTTTCTATACCACTAGCTCCGTATCGGAGGTAGCGTTTGAATTGGGGTTTTCAGATAATTCTAACTTCTCGAAATATTTCAAACGGTATACGGGTTTGACACCTAAAGAATTTAAGAATCAGCAGTTCTAGAACTCCTTTTCGCCGAATTCACTCTTAGGCAGTTTTAAAATCTGGTTTAATTTATGAAGATTAAAATTCAGGTTAAGCAGGAACACATTCTTTTCATATATGTAATTTGTAGTAGTATAAAAGTCATACGAATAAGTGGTGATCCGTTGTTCATTCACCCCCCAGTTACCCAGCTCTATAAACTGCCATTGCAAGTGAGTTGTAATTGCCCCCTTCAGGAAAGCTTTGCTCAGGTTGAAGTGAGGAGTAAAAAACCGGGAATCCATCCCTTGTACGGTAGGTCTTTCTGACAGATAATTAATCTGCAGACCGGTACTCCAGCCATCGGGTAAGTTCGCCTGAATACCGGCATTAAGGGAGTAAACCCATTCCTGATTTGATCTCCTTTCCTGGTAGTCCAATACCTGTCCTGAAATTTTATAGTTATATAGGTTTAAACCACCATTGACTTTCAGCCAGGGTAAAGGTTTTCCTTCTCCGCCAAATTCTATTCCGTAGCGGGATGCATAATCAGCATTGGTGAAAACACGATAAAGAATGGTATCCGCGTAGACGGAATTTACCCTTTGAATAGGGTTAAGGGTATGTTGATAATATGTATTCAGAAAGATACTTCCTGTCTTTATTTTCCTGACCGCCCCTGTTTCTATGTTAGTAGTAAACTCTGGTAAAAGCTTCGGATCTCCCTGTTCCAACGTTTCGGAATGTTCACGCTCCGGAATCGGGTTCAGTTCAAAGTTATTGTTTCGTTGAACTCTTCTCCCGGCAGCCAATTTCCAGGACCAGCCAGAGCCGAAGCTATGCATCAGGTTAAAGGTGGGATATAATTGATGAATGGAATAGGGGAACCTCTCATTGGTATTTACAAGTACGAGATCCCTCTGATAATATTCATAACGTAAACCTAATGAAAGCTGGGTGTAGATCATCTTGCGGTTATACTGGGTAAAAAGAGCATGTACCTGATTGGCCGAATTCAATTTACCGGTAAACTCCGGAATTAGTTCGGGACTATTTGCCCCGTTTTCCGATACAAGGTACTCAAAATTACCATTCTGTGAATCTTTGCGTAATTGGTAACCCGTAAGTAATTCTGCGTTTTTCAGTGTCAAGCCATGTTGCAAAGAAAGCCTAAAACCATGCAGGGGGTTGGTATACTTATTGTGTGTCCATTGCACCGTATCCACCAGATTTCTAATATTTCCGTTTTGGGTGGAACCGTAGATACGGGCGTATTCGTAAATGCCTCCCACTTGTAAGGAGTGGACGGCACTTATTTTGTATTGATACGAGAAATCCAGCAGATAAAATTCTCCCTGCTTGTTTTGAAGGTTAGGATTAAAGTAGTTTATCCGGGAGATTTCCCGGTCGCCGGAGGGCTGAATCGTTCGGTTGGAATAGTAAATATCAGCAACGCGGTCCTGGAACCTTCGGGAAGCCAATACCCCTAAATTCACAGAATGATTCCCGGATATTTCATAGGCACTGTTCAGCCTGATCCCGAAGTTGTATTTATCGAAACTTCTTTCACCCTCAGAGGCGAAGAAGGTTTGACGATCACCGATTATTGTATTTACATCCCCGTCACGGAACCCCGCATTGTCATTTCTCAGGTAGTTTGCAGAACCATTTAATTCCAGTTTGTCTCTTTTATATTGGAAGGCTATGTCTCCGCCAAAACGCTTCTGGCTTTCACGATTATCATAATCATCTATACTCGGAAGCCCGCCCTGAAGATTAAGCATCCATGCAAATCCATTGATTGCGGACTTTTTAGTTTTTAGATTGATTATCCCCCCTTTTCCGTCCGGATCAAACTGGGCTGTGGGGCTCGTGATATATTCCACTTCTACTACATCATTAGCGGCTATCTGACTTAATAGAGTCGCCGGGTCCAGAAAAGACGGCTTTCCGTTAATTAATACAATAATCCCTGTATTACCTCTCAGGCTGATATTTCCATTGGCATCTACCGATGCGGAAGGCAGGTTCTTCACAATATCCAGTGCCGTTCCTCCGGTTGCATTCTTATACTGACCGGCCTGAAAGGTTTGCCTGTCACTACTGTGTTTCTGTTCAGATCTGCCCGCTGTAACAGTAACCTGTTGGAGACTATTGTTATTATGAGAAATAAGGACGTTTCCAAGCTCTATGGTTCTGGGGCCGGAGACCTCTAATGTCAGTTGTTTCTGGTTGTAACCAATGAATTTAATGGTCAGTGTATAACTCCCGTTTGGCACATTTAAAAAGCGAAAACTACCTGAAGAGTCACTCATCATTCCGTCTACAACTTTAGTGTTTATGTCGAATAATCCAATGCTTGCATAAGCTATTGGTAGAGCAGAAAGGGAATCCTTAACACTACCAGAAATCTTTGAGTTTTGCGCGAATACGGTTTGAATGGGAAGTAAAAAGCAGAATAAAAGAAAAAATCTGTTCATGACCTTTAAAAATTTTCCAAAAGTAAAAAGGGACAAAGCGTTGATGAAAAGTATTGAACATTATACCTCTAATTTTTCAAATTTACCTCAATTGAGACCAGCTGAATGATTTATACAGAAAAACCTCGATTAAAAAAGTGAAAAAATTCTTGGAGGTTATTACTTCATATCGTAATATTGCAATGTTAAATAATCAAAGGCTGAATGGGAATCACTAAAACGGATATATACACGGATGAACAAAACAGATTAGCTTCACTTATCAAGGTGCTTGGTCATCCGGCCAGGATTGCAATACTTCAGCACATTATCGATCAAAAAGCCTGTATATGTAACGACCTGGTCGATGAGCTTGGGTTGGCTCAAGCCACCATTTCGCAACATTTGAAGGAACTGAAAAGCATAGGAGTGATACAGGGTTCTATTGATGGAAAATCTGTATGTTATTGCATAGAAGAAAATAAATGGAAGCAGATTCAGTCTCTGCTAAACCGGTTCTTCGATCAGGACGTAAAAGCCAATCAATGTTGTTAACGGCGTTTATTTATTTTATATTATCGTAATATTGCAATTTAATAATTTAAATTTTATATATGAAACTTTCAAATGTCAAAGAAATCTTACCAACATTGGATAATGTTGAATTTCGAGTAGAAAACGGAACATTTATACCGGAGCACTTTCACGTGACAGAAATAGGTATTGTTACAAAACACTTTATTGATTGTGGCGGAACAATCAGAAATGAAAAAGTGGTCAACTTCCAATTATGGAACGCCAACGATTTGGAACACCGGTTAAAGCCAACCAAATTATTAAACATCATCAAACTATCCGAAGAAAAATTAGGCATTGAAGATGCTGAAATAGAAGTAGAATACCAAAGCAACACCATTGGTAAATACGATTTGGATTTTAACGGGAAACACTTTGTATTGAAGAATAAACAGACAGCTTGCCTGGCAAGTGATGCCTGCGGCGTTCCTGCGGAAAAACAAAAAGTACAGTTATCAGAATTGAATAATGCTTGTTGTATACCTAACTCGGGATGTTGTTAAACTATAGGGCAATGGAAATAAAATTGATTACCAAAGACAATTTCCCGGACGTTGTAGAAATCTATAAACAAGGATTAGCGACCCATATAGCCACTTTTCAAAATGCTTTACCTCAGTGGGAAGAATGGGATAAAGGGCATCTTAATTTTTGCAGAATCAGTATTTATGAGGATAATAAAATGCTTGGTTGGACAGCGCTAACACCCGTTTCGAGCAGATGTGTTTATACAGGAGTTGCAGAAGTAAGTGTCTACGTTTCACAAGAAGAAAGAGGAAAAGGTATCGGTAAAATACTACTGGACGAATTGATTGCACAAAGCGAAGCAAACGGAATATGGACCCTGCAATCCGGTATATTTTCTGAAAACCTGGGCAGCATCAGATTACATAAAAAATGTGGTTTCAGAATGGTGGGCTACCGGGAGAAAATAGGGAAGAAAAACGGCATCTGGAAAGACAATGTATTAATGGAGCGCCGGAGTAAAAACATTGGAACAGACTAATCAGGTATTAAATTATGTATTCAGCATTATTAAAAACAATAGAACAATTACAGCCGCAAAATATCAGTGCAGAACGGAGAAGCACATTACAGCCCCTGATAGATTTTGTGCAGCAAAAATTAATATCCAAGCAGGAAATAAACCTCAGCTTCATCTGTACCCATAATTCACGCAGAAGCCATCTGTCGCAGGTTTGGGCACAGGTGGCGGCAGCCCGTTATGCTATTCCGGAAGTACATTGCTACTCCGGAGGTACAGAAGAAACGGCGCTGTTCCCTAAAGTGGCCGAAACACTGGTTAATCAGGGCTTCCGCATTTTTAAAATCGCAGACAAAAATAATCCTGTATATGCCATAAAATACAGCGATAACGCTTTACCCGTAATCGGATTTTCCAAAAAGTATGACAGCCCTTTTAACCCGGTGTCTGCATTCGCAGCTATTATGACCTGTTCGCAGGCAGACGAAGGATGCCCTTTTATCGCAGGCGCAGAAAAAAGAATACCGGTCACATTTGAAGACCCGAAAATATCAGACAACACCCTGGAGCAATCAGAGGTATATGCAGAAAGAAGCTTACAGATAGCAACGGAAATGTTTTATGTCTTTTCAAAAATCAGCCGATGACCTATGCAACCCAAACTGAAATTCGTTGACCGCTATCTCACTTTATGGATATTCCTTGCCATGGCTGCAGGGATAGGTTTAGGTTATCTTTTTCCGGGAATTTCCGCTATCGCCGATACGCTGTCTACAGGAACAACCCATATTCCATTGGCCATAGGCCTGATCCTGATGATGTACCCGCCATTGGCGAAAGTGGACTATTCATTACTGCCCCGGGCGTTTAAGGATAAAAAAATAATCGGCGTATCCTTATTGCTGAATTGGGTCATCGGCACATTGCTGATGTTCGGGTTAGCTGTTCTGTTTTTGCGAAACGAGCCGGATTATATGACGGGCCTGATACTGATAGGTTTGGCAAGATGCATCGCAATGGTCATCGTCTGGAATGACCTAGCAAAAGGGAATCGGGAATACGCAGCCTTACTGGTGGCATTAAACAGCATCTTCCAGATATTGGCGTACAGCTTCCTGGTCTGGCTATTCATCAATGTATTACCGGGCAAGTTGGGATTGGCTTATTTCAATGTAAGCGTACCCATGAAAGAAGTGACGGCAAGCGTATTAATCTACCTGGGCATTCCATTTTCAGCCGGCTTTCTCAGTCGTTACTTTTTAATAAAATCTAAGGGAATTGAGTGGTATAACCGAAAATTTATCCCTTGGATATCGCCCATTACGCTATATGCCTTGCTGTTTACGATTATATTAATGTTCAGCCTGAAAGGCGATAAGATAGTAGAACTGCCGATGGATGTTATAAAAGTTGCCATACCCCTGATCATCTACTTTGTACTGATGTTTTTTCTAAGCTTCTTTCTGGGCAGGCTGTTGAACATTCCTTATGATAAAAATGCATCTGTATCATTCACGGCCACAGGCAATAACTTTGAGCTGGCAATCGCCGTAGCCATATCTGTTTTCGGTATTCATTCTCCACAGGCTTTGGTAGGTGTAATAGGTCCATTGGTGGAAGTCCCGGTTTTGATCCTTTTGGTAAAAGCGGGTTTGTGGATGAAAAAAAAGTATTACCGATAAGAACAAAATCAATTTTCATTTTATGATAACCGATCAATTCCTGTAATCGTCGTCATTCTTTTTATTTTTGCTATATATTCAGGCAGTAATATTTATCCCTGACTACAGTTTAT
>CAZFKK010000084.1:0-983 GCA_964519735.1 uncultured Taibaiella sp. | reverse complement strand
ACTTATTTAACCTTTAACGGTAATTGCGAAGAAGCATTTAATTTCTACAAGTCGGTATTGGGCGGTGAATTTACCTATATCGGACGTTTCGGAGAGATGCCTCCGCAGGAGGGAATGCCCCCGATGGACGAGGCAGACAGAAACAAGATTATGCACGTAGGCCTGCCCATCGGGAGCACGGTTTTAATGGGAAGTGATACCGGTGGGGATTGGGCTTCCTCATTTATTCAGGGAAATAATTTTTCCGTGTCAGTAAATGCAGAAAACAAAACAGAAGCCGACAGGCTATTTAACGGCCTTTCAGCCGGCGGACAGGTAACAATGCCAATGGCAGATACTTTCTGGGGGTCTTACTTCGGGATGTTTACCGACAAGTTCGGTATCAACTGGATGGTCAGCTTTGAAACTCAACAGCATGGATAAATGAACATTGACGAATTATTTAAAGACAAAACCATTAAAGCCAAGGGGAAAGTAAAAACCCTTGGCGATTGGTTATTCAATGGTGAACTGCCTATTGATGAATTATTAGCTTATGCCGGGAAACAGAAGCCTGCCGACAAGGCGACCTGCATAGAAGCTATAGAACTTGCAACAAAAAAAACACCGGCAATTGCAGACGAACATGTTCTTTTCTGGGTAACAAAAGCCCTTAAAGATAAGGAGCCCAGAATAAAATGGGAAAGTGCAAGAGTAATAGGTAATATTGCCAGGCTATTTCCAGCCAATTTGGGGGAATCAATAAAAAATCTGCTGCAAAATACGGAAAATCCCGGAACTGTCGTTCGGTGGGCAACAGCTCATGCTTTGGCTGAAATCCTTAAACTGAAAACTGATGGGAGCGAAAAATTATTGCCTAAAATAGAGTCACTCTACGAAAAGGAAGAAGATAACGGAGTGAGAAAAATATATCTCGACGCTTTAAAAAGACACTGTCCTGAATTTTGTGTAAGTAAAACAATAGTGGGGGCAGCTTATTTCTA
>CAZFKK010000083.1:1826-10628 GCA_964519735.1 uncultured Taibaiella sp. | reverse complement strand
TCCAAATGCCTAAATATCGGTTCTATGGCCGCTTAAAAAACTACCGAACTATTGATGAATTGGCCCGTATTTTTTACCCGATTAGGTTCTGCGATCATTTTCTCAGCGATAATGATCACAGGCCTGTTATTTTCCAATCCCTGGGCAATCTTATGCCTGGCTTTCCTGATCCAGTTTTTATGTCTCAGGGAGTTTATGCGGTTAATGGCCCGGATATTCCCGGAGGCGTGGTTCCCGGCCTGGTTGGGGTATATAGTACAACTTGCAGGCGTTATTCTTTTGATCAGCATTGCTATTCCGGAAAGTAATTTTCATTTTTTTGCTTTCCTTTTGCCGGTTTTGATCCTGCTGTTTACCGCCTTGTCCAAAAAGACGGCATGGACGGCGGGTCTGGCGGCCTTTGGCGGATTGTTGTATATCGCTTTGCCTATGGGTTTCCTGGTTGCCTTGAGAGGGATACATTTTGCGATACCGTTGGCTTTGGTATTGATGATCTGGATGAATGATACCATGGCCTACCTGGTAGGGTCTTTTATCGGCCGGACGCCGTTTTCTGCTATATCTCCCAAAAAAACCTGGGAAGGTACTGCGGGTGGCGTGCTGTTAACTGTTCTTGGTGCCGTGGTTTGGGGTTATTATTCCCCTTTACCTGATTATGAGGTTATGGATTGGGTAGTTTTATCCTTATGTGCTGCTCTGGCAGGTACGGCCGGCGATTTACTGGAATCCAAATTGAAACGTTTGGCTGATGTTAAGGATTCAGGTAGGTTAATGCCGGGCCATGGTGGTGCATTGGACCGTTTTGATTCTTTATTGGTAGCCCTGCCCTTTGCTTTTTGTTATGTTGTTTTGTTTATGGTAAAATCTTAGCGTGTATCTTTGCCCCTTTTGGGAAGAGGCTAGGGGCCTGTTTCTCTTTTCAATTTTATCACTAATTATTTGAATTCTATGTACATCCATCGTGAAGGATATATTCATATTGCTATTGCTACTGTATTGTGGGCAGCAATTAGCTGGCTTAATTTTCATTTCTTACATGAGATCCCCCTGCTTTATTGGTTGATACAAATAGTGTTTTTTGCACTCTGGTTTTGGGTATTATGGTTTTTTCGTATACCTATACGTAAGTTTACAGAAGGGGAGCAGCTTATTGTAGCCCCTGCGGATGGTAAAATAGTAGTTATTGAAGAAACGGAAGAACCTGAGTTTTTTAAGGACAGGAGGCTGCAGGTCTCCATATTTATGTCACCATTGAATGTTCATGTCAACCGCAGTCCCATAAAGGGAAAGGTAGAATATGTTCAATATCACCCGGGTAAATATCTGGTTGCCTGGCATCCGAAATCTTCTACAGAGAATGAGCGGACTACTGTAGTGGTAAGTAATAATCATGTAACTTTACTGATGAGGCAGATTGCCGGTGCCATGGCCCGACGTATTAAGTATTATGTAAAAAAAGGAGATACCATTGAGCAGAATGCTGAATTCGGGTTTATTCGCTTTGGTTCCCGGGTAGATGTTTTTTTTCCGGTAGGCACCAAAATTGATGTAAAGATCGGAGATGCGGTAAAAGGAGGGCAGACCATCCTGGCTCGCTATTAGGCTGCCCCCGATCAATTAATATTTATAATCAGACAAACAGATATGGCATTAAGAAACCTGAATAGTAAGAAGAAAAAAATCGTAGAGCGGTTTCGTAACAGAAATACACTTCCTGTGTTTGTAGATAAAAAGGAACAGGATGTTTTTATTATAGATACAACACTTAAATGTTTATATAATGAAGGGGATAAAGTCCCGCGCTCTTTTTATGCAGAGATTCTGAAAAACAGTCGGATAAGAATTCCGGAAAATGAAGCAGAACGTGTCTGGGATATATTGGTCAACACCGGTTTGGTCAATCCTGTAATAGGATTTGGTAATTCCGGTAAATTAACATTGACCAATGAAGGATACCAATTGATGAACCAGTTTGGCAGTTATAGCGCTTTTTTACAGGAACGTCAAAAGCAGCAGGCGCAACCTGGTCCTAATATAGTATTTCCTCAATTCATCATTGAACCTGAAGAGGGAGAAAATAAGAACGAAGAACCCTCTGTGGGAAAATCAGATAAGAAATGAATTCCTTAGGTTTTTGGATCACAAAGAGATCTGTAAATGAAAGGAAAGGCTGTTTAATTTTAAATTATTTTAGTTATGACGACAACGGAAGTTAAAGCTCCTCTTAGTTTTACAGAAGGAGCGGTATCGGAGTTGAAGAATTTATTGTCCCAACCTGATTTGGGAGAAGGCTTATTTTTGCGTGTAGGCGTAAAAGGAGGTGGCTGTTCAGGGCTTAGCTACGTTTTAGGCTTTGATCAAAAGGAAGCCGATGATAATGAAATGGAAATTCAGGGTATTCCTATTATTATGAAGAAGGCACATGCACTTTATCTTGCGGGTATGGAGATTGATTATACTAATGGGTTAAATGCCCGTGGATTTATATTTAATAATCCCAATGCCAGCAGCTCCTGTGGTTGCGGTACTTCTTTTGCTGTATAACTAATTAGGTGAGGAACCGGTTAATGCACTTTTTAAAATATAGTTTTCTTTGTATCGCTTTTTTCAGCGTGACCGTCTCCATAGGGCAGACGAAAAAGAAGGATATGCCTTCCAAAGTAAAGAAAGAAACCAATGCTGAGGATTTAAACCAAAGAGATGCGCAAGCGCGCAAGCAGGGTGTTTGGTTTACGAAAGTGGCGCCTCGCATGGGCGAACCCGGTTATATGACTTTCGGAACTTATAAGGATGATCAAAAGGAGGGGAGCTGGTACACTATGGATGAAGAAGGCCGGCTGGTTTCTATCGAACATTTTCTGCAGGGGATTCTCAACGGCGAAGCTCAATATTACGAGCGTGGCCGGTTGGCCTGTGTCGGTCATTACCGGGGCTTTGATCCTAACCATAAAATAGATTCTGTTTGGGTCAAAGACCCGATTACTTACCTGGATACATTGGTTGCGATAGAGAATTATCATGGTGCCCTCAAACATGGTTTATGGCGTTATTATGATGTCCAAAGCGGACGATTGATCAAAGAAGAAGAATACCAGGTGGATGACCTGATTTCTAAAAAGGAGTTTGATCTTTCCCCTGCTACAGACAGTACCTGGATCCAAAAAAGAAATGAAGTATTGCCTCATAAAAAAAAGACGCTGTTTCAGCCGCCTGCTGGAAAAAGAAGAGCTTACGGTTATTGAAGCATTGGAATTAGCTCCCTTATTTAAAAAAAAATAAATGAAATTTATCTCATAAATTAAATTTCTGTATTACCTTTGCGCGAAATCAGTGCAAAAGTCTTTGGAGATGACCATCTTAGTTATAAAGAAGCAATTGAAGAACATAAAGCTTACTCCTTTCAGGTGAGTTATTGTACAATTGTGTAAATATTTTTATCATGTGCAAGCTTACCTTACCGGTAAGCTTTTTTAATGAATTTAAACATCAGAAATGAATAGCTCTATTCCCCAGCAACAACTACTGGACCTTATCCATGAATATGGAGGACCCCTTTATGTTTATGACGCAGCAACCATGCGTCAGCAATACAAAAAACTGATTGATGCATTCAAAGAATGTAATGTGAAGATTCATTATGCGATGAAGGCTTTGAGTAATATTCATGTACTGCAATTATTCAAGGAATTGGGTGCCGGTCTGGATGCTGTTTCCATTGAAGAGGTCCGCATAGGACTTATGGCGGGTTTTGCCCCGGAGCAGGTCTTATATACCCCTAATTGTGTGTCTCTTGGGGAGATAGAAGAAGCGGTGGCTTTAGGCGTGAAAATCAATATTGATAACATCTCTATCCTGGAGCAGTTTGGTCATAAATATGGAAGTACGGTACCGGTATGTATCCGTGTTAACCCGCATATCATGGCCGGAGGTAACTATAAAATATCCACAGGCCATATTGATAGTAAATTCGGTATATCCATTCATCAGATGCGCCATGTGGAACGCTTAGTGAAATCCCTTACGCTAAACATTGAGGGCATTCATATGCATACCGGCAGTGATATCCTGGATATTGATGTATTTCTGAATGGTGCTGAAATTCTTTTTGAACTGGCTTTACAGTTTCCTGCACTGCGATACATCGATTTTGGCAGTGGCTTTAAAGTAGGATATAAGCCAGATGATATCACCACAGACATTAAATTGCTGGGAAAAAAGCTGACCACGCGTTACCGGCAATTCTGCAAAGATTACGGCCGTGAAATTGAGATCCATTTTGAACCCGGTAAATTCCTGGTGAGTGAATCCGGTTACTTTCTTGCAAAAACTAATGTCGTCAAGCATACGACGGCAACAGTTTTTGCCGGCCTGGATACTGGTTTTAACCACCTGATGCGACCTACCCTTTACGAGGCTTACCATCATATCACCAATTTGTCTAACCCGCACGGAAGCCAAAGGCTATATACGGTGGTGGGGTACATTTGCGAAACGGATACCTTCGCCTGGGATCGACCCCTTAAAGAGGTAAGGGAAGGGGATGTGCTCTGTTTTCACAATGCAGGCGCTTATGGATTTATGATGTCTTCTAATTATAACTCCCGTCCACGGCCTGCAGAGGTACTGGTAGATGGCGCACAGCATAAATTGATACGCAGGAGAGAAACGCTGGAAGATATCATAGCTACACAGACAGGTTGGGCAGTACAGCCTCAATAGGGCGTACCGGCAATTCACCCTTATGGTGTTAGGTCAGGCAGGAGTATATCCGATACCTTTGCGTCTAAATTCTTATCCTGTTATGATTCGTGTCCCTTTTCTTGCTTTAATGCTTAGTTTGTTTTTTTATAACCTGTCTGCCCAGGAAATTGACCTGGATAAGATCAATCAGGCTATGAAGCAAAGGGCTGCCGCGGGCGTGGTGTTGTCAGGAACACTTAAAGATTCTGTATCCTCAGAAACTTTGTCTTTTGGCTCTGTTACCCTAACCCGGAAAGGTTCAACTGCAGAGGATGGCATAAGCTCGGATAGCCTGGGGTATTTTGAGTTCCGGAATGTATTACCGGGGGAGTATACTTTGTCCGTGTTTTATGTAGGTTACACTAAGACGGATAAGATGATTCATATAGATTCCTCAGGCAAAGACCGGGCATTGGGCAATGTCTGGGTACGTGCCGGGGCTACGCAGCTTAATGAAGTAAAGATTGTAGATTTCAAACAATTGATCGAACAGCGCGCTGACGGACACGTCTATAATGCAGAAAAAGATTTTACCAATAAAGGGATCACAGCAGAACAGGTGTTGCGTAAGGTGCCTATGGTTACTGTGGACCTGGAAGGGAATGTGCAGCTACGGGGCAATGGAAACATTAAAGTATTGATAGATGGCAAACCTTCCACTCTTATAGCAGCTTCGGTAAAGGATGCATTAAGACAGATTCCGGCAGATAACATCAAATCGGTAGAAGTGATTACCAGCCCGGGTGCAAAGTATGATGGAGAAGGCGTGGCAGGAGTGCTCAATATTATTACCAAAAAGAACCTGATGAAAGGTGTGAGCGGCTCGCTATACTCCGCTTTAAGTTACAATATGCCTAAGGACTTCTTTTCGGGGTATGGAGGATTCAACCTGAATTACCGCAATAAGAAATTTGGCCTGGCTGCCAATGCCGGGTATAGTAAACATATAATGGCCATGGATATGGATGCCTATAGGACGGATTTCCCCAATACGGCGCAGCAGATGAACATGGAGCAGCAAACTTTTTATAAAGGAGCCGGAGATTTTGTCTGGAGCCAGGTTACCGCCGATTATCAGATTGATTCGCAGCAATCGGTACAAGCCGGGGTCAATTATAACCCGGGTACCTGGAACCAGGATCAGCAGATGCAGACCCGGTTTTCTTCAGTAGTACTCCCTGGTTTTTCCCGGAACAATCATACGGAAATACCTCGAAGCAATATAGGGTTCAATGCTTCTTATTCTAAAAAATTCAAAAGTAATCCTAAGCGAACCCTTGATCTCCTGGCTCAATATGCTTTGGAAAGCAGCAACCAGCAATACCAGGTAGCAGATACCCGGGAGGGGCCTGAAGAGATATTCTACAAAGAAAAAAATAATAATGAGAGTAAGAATAAAGAGTTTACCGTGCAGGCGGATTATGTACATCCTTTGAAAAAGCCGGACCAGAAGATAGAAGTCGGCCTGAAATTTATAGACAGGAATATCTTTAGTGATTATGAGTTACGTTATTGGACTCCGGCTAGTGGTGCCGATTTTATAGCTGATCCGAAGCGTACCAACCAATTGACTTATGGCCAGCAGGTGGGAAGCGCCTATGGCCAGTTTTCCACCCGGATTGTGCCCAATCTGACCATGATTGCCGGTCTTCGTTATGAATTTACTCATATCGGGGGGAAACAGCAAGAGGCCAACAGTGATTTCAAATCAGAGTTTCATAATGTAATGCCTAACCTGAATTTTGCTTTGGATCTGAAAAATTTCAATAAATTAAAATTGGCGTACAACCAACGCATTGAACGTCCATCCATGCAGTATGTGAACCCTTTTGTCAATTATAGTGATCAATACAATATATCCTATGGTAACCCGGAACTGGTACCGGCTGTCAGCCATAATGTAGAATTGGGATACAGCACTTACCTGGGCAAAACAAGTCTTAATTTTTCTTCCTTTTACAGGTACACGGGTAACGCGATCGAGGCAGTTACCGTGGTGGACGCTAATAATGTCAGCCGGACCACCTTTCAGAATGCAGCCCGCAATCACACGATAGGTCTGGATATGTATGGAGGGACCACTTTGTTTGAACGATGGATGATCAATCTCAATGGAAGCCTGTATTATAAAATGCTGGAGAGTCCTTCGCTGGATATCAGGAATGAGGGATGGCAATATACCGGGAACCTATACACCAGTTTCAAACTTTCCGATCGTTTTTCTCTGGCAGGATATGGTATGTTAAGTGGCAACCAGGTACAGTTACAAGGTAGCCAGAGCGGTTGGTATTACTATTACTTAGGCCTCCAAACTACGGTACTACGGGGGAAAGGGACTATCGTCCTTGCTGCTGAAAATTTCTTTCACCCTACAATTAAGCTGAAGACACAATATAGCTACCAGAATGCAGATTACACACTATATTCCAATTATTATGGAAGGGGCTTCCGCTTATCCTTCAATTGGAGCTTTGGTAAGATGAACTTTGTACAAAGCAAGAAAATAAAGAATGATGACCTTAAAGCGGGAGAAAGTAATCAGCAGGGGATAGGAGGTGGAAGATAACCGGCAGAAATCTGTCTGGCTTTGATCCTATCTACGAAGTAGTCAGTTGAGTTACAGGAGGAACTGTTGGGCCACCTGCCTGGCTCTGCGTCTGGCTGTTTTTATGTTATATACTGAATTTTTCTTTACTTTTTCCCTAATCCCATATCAATAGCAGCCTTTACAAGGCCGACGGTATTTTTTACATCTAATTTTTGCAATACGTTATAACGGTGGTTTTCCACCGTGCGTATGCTAAGGCAGAGTTCGTCGGCAATTTCCTGGTTATCCATTTCTTTAAGTACAAGTTCCAATATCTCTTTTTCCCGCTCGGTGATCTTATTGGCGATTTGTTCCTTTTTCCTTTTCCCGGTCAGCATTTCATGGAATAATTCCTTGCTTACTGTGGGGTCGATAAATAAATTGCCTTTATGTACTTCATGAATTGCCGTATTGAGCAGCTCCCTGCTGGTCCCACTTTTCAGGATGTATCCCAGGCAACCTGTTTTAATCATATCATGAATCACATTATGCCCCTCTACTCCACTCAACACTAATATTTTCAGATCGGGATATGCTTTCAGGAGGCGATTGGCCAGCTCACGTCCTGAAATATCCGGTAGCTGCACATCCAATAAAAGAACATCGGGTAAATGATGTTTTATCCCGCTGAGTAATAATGCTCCGCGGTTATAGGTAGCCAATACTTTAATATCTTCTATTGTAGCCAATACCTTTTCCAGTCCCTCTATCACCAGGGGATGATCGTCCGTTATACTGACTTTAATCCGTTCTTCTTTTTCTGTACGCGATTCCATAGTACAATGTTATAAAAAACGTTCGAATAATTTCCTCATTTACCTGGTTTCAGCTTTCCGAAGCTCCACATAAGCAGTCGTACCTCCTCCGGAAAGGCTACGAATGTCAAAAAAGCCGCCTAAAAGTTGTACTCTTTCTTCGATGTTTTTTAAACCTACCCCTTTCGGAGGAAGGTTCTCTATTCCGGAGGGCCTGAATCCAGCGCCATTGTCTTCTACGGTAAGGGTCAGTACATCCGCGCTTTGGCTGAGCTGAACGGTGATCCTGGTGGCTTGCGCATGTTTTAATACGTTCTGTATTAATTCCTGCAGGATACGGAACAGGCTCAACTCTTCTTCTTGTGTATGCATACCGATATGTTCGCCAAGGGCCTGGAAATGAACTGTTATACCTGCACTATCTTGTATTTTATCACAAAAAAAACTGATCGCATTCACCAGGCCATGGTCTATCAATAAAGATGGCATCAGGTTATGAGCGGTCTGCCTCAGCTCCCGGGCAGTAAGCTCTACCTGGTTGGTCACAGGCCTCAATTCAGTAGCAGCCTCAGCATTGCGGGCACTAATGGCGTCGAGGTGCAGCTTTATAGATAATAACTGGCTGACCGTACCGTCATGTAATTCTTTGGCAATACGGTTGCGCTCTTGTTCTTCGCCCGACACTTTTGACTGAAGGTTCGTAATTTTTTGTTCTTGCCG
>CAZFKK010000083.1:0-1816 GCA_964519735.1 uncultured Taibaiella sp. | reverse complement strand
TTGCCGGATATGGCGTAGAGAGGATTCATGAAGCAATTTCCGGTTACGGTAGGTTTTGTAAATAGTGAAAGATATGCCCAGGAGCAACAGGCATCCCCCCGAAATTGTATAGAGCAAGATATTCTTTTCCTTCAATTGCAATTCCTTGCTTTTAATCAGCAGCTTTTTTTCGGCTATTTCCCTGTCCTTGCGCTCCGAAAGGTACTTTAGTTCCAGTCGGTTGATGCGATGTACGTCTGTCTGTTTGTACGTATTTTCTCTTAATTGATGGTACTTTTCAAAGGAGGCTAAGGCCTTGTCCAACTGTCTGTGCTGGGTATAGTGCTCCGATAGATAATAATAGCCTAATGCTTTTATCGTATTAAACTTAAGACTATCTGCTTTTTGTATCGCCTGTAATAACTGCTTTTCCGCCTCTATCCATTCTTTTTGCCGCGAATACAAACGCCCGGAATTTATATTAAGCCATATTTGTGTATACGGTAAGGTCAAAGGTATCCAATGTTGTACCGCTCCCAGGTAAATAGCGGCGGAATCCGGCATGCCCTTATCCAGGAATAATTCAGCCAGGTTTCCCGCCAGCCTGCAGGTTAAATCCACTACATTTAGATCTTCACCATTTAATCCCGAAGTCGTCTCGGGCAGCACCTTCACCACATCATTATAGGCCTCTTTCATAAGTGCAATAACAGGGGACATATTGCCAGTTGTTTTGTAAATACCTGCTTTTGTTCCTTTAGCCACAGCCAGCCACTTATAATTCTTTCTCGTTGTAAAATACAATATGGATTTATTGCAGTACTCAAGGGCTTTTTCATAATTCTTGATGTTTTTGTAAACATTACTCATGGTTACATAAACCTCATTGTGCGCTGATTCTGTATGCTCTTTATGCTTATCAGGATGGATGCAGTAAAAAGAATTGAGTACGTTGTAAAGACTTACCAGGCTTAGCTCATTTTGATCTGTTCGAAGGTATATTTCTGCCATTATTCCATGGACGCCGGCTACTTTTTCTTTATGGAATTTTTTTAAGTAAGGCAGTATTTTTGTATAATACCCTATAGCTTTCTCATAATTCCCTTCGTTAGTCGCCTGTTTTGCTTTTTCTAATAGTTTTTGATAATCAATTGCTACCGGATTTCCAGTAATAAATTCTGATTCAAGGTTGGATATTTTTGCTTTTTCTGTAAGCAAATTAACTTGAGCCATAGCCGTACCATTCAAGAAAAGAAGAAGTATAAGGCTAGAAATCAGGTGTAAATACGTTGTTTTTTTCAACTGGATAATACGTTAGGATGCTTTAGTAAAAATACAGATTTTTATTCCAAAAAATGAGAAAAGTGTCGGGGACATATCGAATACTAAGTGATTTACTCAAACCGGAGATTGAGTACCAGTACTTAGCTGACTAATGCTATGATATTCGATATTTGCTTCATCTTCTCATCTAAAAAAAATACAGCTTATGAAACTGCACTACACAGCATTTTTTCTCTTCCCTGGTCTGTTGCCTGGGTCACCATTAGTAAAAATAATTTCCATGATGATGTAAAATCAGAATTACATTGTACGCATACTGTAAATAGCTGATATCAGCTAAGTATAAATTTTTAAAAAGAATAGTAATGAACAAAAAAATGAAAAGGATTTTTTACTTAAAAAGTATTATGGTATTGTGCTTTGCTATGCAGGGTATAGCAGTAAATGCCCAAAAGTTTGAATGGGCCGGGAGTATGGGAGGAAGTGGCATTATAGGAGATCAGGGTAAGGACATCGCTATCGCCACCATCCCTGGCAAGCCGAAGGCTGGCTC
>CAZFKK010000082.1:0-10652 GCA_964519735.1 uncultured Taibaiella sp. | reverse complement strand
CTTTTGGGGAAGGATCAGGTTCTTCACAGGAATCGCCGGTACATGTATACCATCGAAGTGGCAGCTATGTGGTGCAGCTTACAGGTCATGGCCTTGTTTGTAGTGATACCTTCAATGCTGTAGTGGTAGTAGATGCTCCGGTTAAAGGTATTTCTTTCTCTGTTGACAGGGACAGCATCTGTGAGGGGGAGCGCATTCTGTTTACACCTCATGTAGATACCAGCGCCATTTCATTGTACTGGAATATTGATAGTGACAATATTTTTCCGGCCGGAAACGAATCGGTGTGGTACGGTTATGATGTAGCAGGACGTCATCCTGCAGTGTTGCGGGCTGGGTTTCGGCGCTGCCCGGAGCTTACCTATACGGATACAATACAGGTATATGCCAGCCCTCGTGTTGACCTCGGCCCTGATTCTGTGATCTGTCTGGGAAGTGCTGCTGTTCTATTGCGCAATCATAGGGTCACTAATGCAGATCATTTACATCACGAATGGAATACCGGGGATACATCGGAAACGCTAACCGTATTCCACCCTGGTTATTACAGCCTTCGTATTTCCAATAGCCATGGTTGTGTAGGCAGTGAAGGTGTGCGGGTTTACAAAGATTGTCATATGGATGTTCCGAATGTATTTACGCCGAATGGGGACGGTGTGAATGATTATTTCTTTCCGCGGCAGTTATTAACAAGTAGTGTGCGATCATTCCGTATGCATATATTCAACCGATGGGGGCAGGTTGTTTTTGAAACCGACCATGCAGAAGGTCAGGGGTGGGACGGAAAGTTTAACGATCGGCCACAGCCATCAGGAGTTTATATCTACCTCTTAGAAGTGATTTTTGACAATGGGCGACAGGAGCAGTATCGGGGAAATGTGTCTTTATTGAGATAAATATCACTATTGTAAAATATGTTGTTCAAATATTATGTTGTTGCAAATTTTTATGGTGAAGGTTAGAATTTTTATAGGTCTATTTTTGCTTGCTTTTTGTTCAGTTTCCGCTACAGCACAAATGGCGAGTTGTGGCAAGGAGTTTTTTATTGCGCAGCTTAAACCATTTCTCAGACCTACTCTGTCATTCGTAAGCAAACATGCAGCGACTGTTGATTTAAATTTTACTGCTGATCCATCCAGGAATATTTCCTTTACACTGGTTCCTGGTCAAGTGTATTCTGTTCTGATAGATTCGGTGCGTAAAAGAACATTTTCCTGGGATCCGGAGTTCTATTTTGTCTCATACAACGACGTTGGCAAAATTTACAATCGGTCGTTGTTGATCTGTTCCGATAGCGATATGATCGTTCATTTCGGAGATCTGATGGCTCAATTGGATGATGTCGCATTATTGTATCCTGTCCGGCAACCCGATACAGATACTGCCTCCTTTTTTGTGCTCGGCTCCGGAGCGATGGGGTCTGGAAATATCAATGGAGGTACCCTGATTATATCGCACCATGACAATGTTGTATTGGAAATTGTATCAACAGCGAGTATAGGTCCATATCCGGCACATCGGCCTTTTATTATCACGTTGAACCGGGGCGAGGTATTTGCGTTACAAAACCGTGATTTTGACTGTAGCGGTAGTAGGATTAGGGTTTTGGACGCCCTGTCTTCTTACCCCATCAGTGTGATGGCGCTCTCTCACCCTACCTTTGTTGGTTTACCCTGGTCCACTGCTTTATGCTGTGCAGACATGATGATAGATCAAAATTTACCTGTATCCACTTATGACACGTTGTATCATTATGTTCCCTTTATGATGGCAGATGGGCTGGGTATCCTGAGGGGGCAGGACGAGTCGCCTGCTATTCTAAGAATACTTTCTGCGGTTGATAATAACAATATTTACGTGGACGGTTCATTGGTGGCCCATCTTAACCAAGGACAATTTATGGATACTATAATGCGTGGTCCACGAGTACTCACATCTCTTTACCCCATGGCGGTCAGCCAGTTTGCACAGAGCTGGAGCTCGGCTGGTATACCCGTAGGATCCCCGTTCGATGCGCCTGGCGATCCGGATCATTTATGGCTGAATCCTTTGAAAATGGGTATCAGAGAAAGTATTTTCAAAAGTTTCCATCCAAATCCTTTTGCGATAACCACTTTAACATTGGTCGCAGACAGTGCTGCAAAAAATATTTTATTGAATGGATTGGACATAAGATCTGATTTTAAACCTTTTGCATATGACCACAGGTATATATATCTTCAAAAGGTGTTGGACAACACTCTTACTTATCATCTACTATCCGGCAATAAGGTAGTCGCTTATGTTACCACATTTATTAATCAGGGAGGTGTGAGCTATGCATTAGGTGATTTGCAGTCTGCATTGCCTGAAATAGCTGATGCCGGGAAGATAGAACAGCTATGGATCTGTGATACGGTTACCCTTAAAGGGCGTGGATGGGGTAATGATTATCTTTGGAATACAGGTACAATTCATCCCTTGCTCAATACAGGTACGTCTGGTACATACTGGGTAAGGAGCAGGTATAATAATGGCTGTAATGTTCGTGAGGTGACCGATACGTTTCACCTCTTTGTTGCTGAACTCCCTAAAGGTCAAAACCTTTCAGATACAGTTATCTGCCACGGAGACACTATCACTCTTGATGCTTACCAGGAATATTTTCAGGCATATTTATGGAATACAGGCGAGGTAAGTTCGTCTATTAAAATCACTTATCCGGGAACCTATTCGGTTATGGCAAGCACCGAACATTGTGGTGGCATAACAAACGAAATCGTTGTGTCCAGCCCGGACTTGGCTAGCGTGTTACTTCCCGGTGATTCTATCTTGTGCACGGGGAAGCTAATCACTTTAGGAAATTACGAGGAAGGCGTAAAGTATCAGTGGAATACCGGTGATACTGTCTGCTGTATTACAGTAGAACAATCTGGCTACTACAAGGTTACAGCCAGTAATATATGCGATGAGTCAACTATTGATGGCGTTTATCTTGATTTTTTTGGATGTGACAACTGTCTGATGGTTCCGAATGCCTTTTCGCCTAATGGAGACGGTCTTAATGATGTTTTCAAAATTGTGAGTAACTGCCGTTTCAGGTCTTTTCAAATAGATATCTATAATCGATGGGGACAATTATTGTATTCAGGTACTGATCCTGATGAAGGTTGGAATGGTTGTTATAGGGGTGTTGATATGGATATAGGCGTTTATTTTTATCAGCTATGGGCAGAACCTCTTTTGGGTGAGCAAACGGAATATATGAAGAAAGGTGATGTTACATTGATGCGTTAAGGGTGTCGTCGGAAGGAATGTCTACGGACCACTAATCAGCATTTGAGGATCATATTCATTATAGTTGAAAACTTCGATGCAATTTAAATAGAATCATGAACTGGTTATTTATCCTTTTAAAGAATAATGGAATGATAGGTTATCGTAGTAGATGGACATTTGTTTTTTTGCTCATGCTGCATTTATTGCATCATCCTTTAGGCGTTCGTGCTCAATCAGCTGCTATGGAATGGATACGACCAGCAGGGGGTACGTTAGGTGATGTAGCAAGAGCTGTAGCCCTTGATGCAAACGGAAATGTATATGTGGCAGGGTACTTTTTGTCTCCAGTAATAGACTTTAATCCCCTACAGCCAGGTCGGGATACTTTTCGCAATTATGCAGGCGCAGACATTTTTATGGCTAAGTATAGCTCTTCGGGCAATCGATTGTGGATGAAAGTCATTGATGGGCGGGCAGCTGAGTTCTGTTATGCTATGAAGGTAGATGATTCGGGCAATATTTATCTTGCGGGATCCTTTAATGGCGCTGTCGATTTTGATCCGGGACCAAACACACATATGCTCACGGCTACTACTTCTGGAAGCAGCTTTAGTGATATGTATGTGGCTAAATATACTACTGATGGTGATTTTTTATGGGCTATTAATATGGGGGGGAGTCTTATGGATGAAGCTCATTGTTTGGCTGTTGATAAAATAGGAAATGTTTATGTTTCCGGATTTTTTAGCGGTTCGGCGGATTTCGATCCAGGCCCGGCTATTGCCAACCTGATTTCAAACGGAGAAAGGGATGCCTTTATCGCCAAATACGACAGGGATGGAAAATATATATGGGCTAAGAAAATTGGGGGTACTTCCGTGGATCAGGGTAGGGAACTGACCCTAGACGCTTTGGGAAATGTTTACCTAACGGGGCTTTTTCATGGTACTGTGAATTTTAATGCGGGTCCCGGAGGGGCTGCTGCTAATCTAACCGCAACAGGTGCAGACGCGTTTCTGGCTAAGTATAATCAGGACGGCAGTTATATCTGGGCTATAAAGATCGGAGGGACTACTGCTGACGTGGGAAATGATGTGATGACCGATCGTTGGGGTAATGTATATGTAACGGGCACTTTTAGCGGGATAGCTGATTTCGACCCGAAAGGTAGTGGGGGGGGGCTGGTAGCTAAGGGAGCTAGCAATGGCTTTTTGGCCAAGTATGATGCCGGTGGCAACTATATTTGGGCAAACAAGATTAGTGGCGGGGATTTGTCTACTATTGAAGCCATTTCCTTAGCCGTGGACAGCAGTGGGGATGTTTATGTAGGGGGTCACTATAAATTGTGGGCAGATATGGATCCGGGAGCAGACAGTTTTATAATAGAATCCAAGTATGGATTCGATATTTTTCTCGCAAAATATCGTTACGATGGTCGCTACATATGGGCTAAGAGTATGGCTGGAGATAATGAGGATTTCTGCTATAGCATAGCGCTTGACCGGCAGCTTAATCTGTATGCCGTCGGTACGTATCGTGGAGTAGTACAGTTTGATGGAACACAGGTCTTTTCCAAAGGTTTGGAGGATTTGTATCTGCTAAAGATGGTTCAGGTCTGCCAACGATCTGTTACTGTAATCAGGAATGTGTGTGACAGTTTGTTTTTCAACGGGAAAAGATATGTTGCCAGCGGATTTTACAGAGATACATTTCCCCGTTCAGCCGGATGTGACAGCCTGGTTAATTTAGATCTCACGATCAGGGGAAATAGCTCCGTCAATGCTCTGGTGAATATAACCGATAAATATTGTAACAGTGCAATGTATAATGGGTTGCGATATACATCTACCGGTTTTTATACCCTTTACTACCGCAATATTTTCGGTTGTGATAGTAATATTACTTTTCATATTGAAATAGGCAAAGATAGTCCACCAATGTCTTTGTATAGAATTTCCTGCGGCGACTTTGTTTTCAATAACGAAACTTATACGAAATCTGGCGTTTTCCCGCTCCGGTTTATGAATGAAAGTGGGTGTGACAGTCTCATAGAGTTGGATGTAACTATTCACCCCTATCCGGTGGCTTCGGTGAGCCAAGATGGCAATGTATTAACATCTGGAGCTGCAGAGAAGTATCAGTGGCTGTTTTGCAATAACGGCTTTGTAGAGATTGCCGGTGCTACAGAGCAAACTTATAGCCCATTAGAAAGCGGGTATTATGCAGTAGTCGTTACTACAGAACATGGATGTAGTGATACTTCGGATTGTATTAATGTGGACATTCAGGGGAATTTTATCCATCAACCTGGGCGTAATTATGATGTACAGGTATTTCCGAACCCGACTACGGGAGAGCTAACCATAAAAACATCAGTGTCACTAAAAAAGGCTACCATACGTTTGGTTGGCTTGCTAGGACAAAATCTGGCCAAATATAAACAGTTAGAAGGGACTTCGTTTTCCATAGACTTAAGATCCTATGCTGTAGGTACTTACTTTTTGGAAATATCAGATGACCATAATGATGTAAGTAGAAAGGGAGCGTCTATCTGGATAAGAGTTGTGAAAGAATGAATTTTATTTTTTGTAAATGTGTCACATTGGATTAAAGTATAGGTATGTTATGAACGATTTTTTTTTAAAATTTTTGTTGCTATGTGAAGCAATGTTTTTTAGCGCATGTTTTCCGTTGTCAGCACAATATTATAACCAGCGAGAAGACTTTTTAAAAGCGAATAGTATATGGACATTTGGAATGTATGCAGGACTTGATTTTAACCAGAATGTTCCTCTTCCCTTAGAGACAAAAATGTTAAGTACGGAATCTTCAGCGACAGTTTCTGATAGTTCCGGTCGCCTTTTATTTTATACAGATGGCAAAACGGTCTGGAACAGAAAGCATGATACTATGTTGAATGGAGCAAACCTGTTTCCCTGGCTCTCAACGAGTGGTGCGCAATCAACATTAATCGTTCCCGTGATAGATACGCCAGGAAAATATTATATATTAACTACTGCGGAAGACCATGTGTACGGAGCTAATTCTATGGATGCCCCTTATTTGTCGTATTCTGTAGTAGATATGACATTGGACAATGGTTTAGGAGGGGTAGAGGCGAATAAAAAGTATTTGCCAATCTACAATCACGGGTTATTAGAGCCTTTAATATCTGTACCTGGAAATAACTGTGATATATGGGTAGTAGGAGTTAGCAGGAATGCTAAGGGTATACCACCGGACACCAATCTCCCTTATGACGTTCATGGCTTTGTGGCCTGGCATATCACCCGAAATGGAATCGATTTGACTCCGGTTTATAGCAATACGGGATCTCTTTACAATCAGCCTCAGCAATTTAGTAATTGCTTAGCGATATCTCCTGATGGGAAAAATATCGCATTGACTTTTTATCAGGCTGGTGTTGCATTATGTCGTTTCAACCAGGCTGATGGCACAGTTTCTGATTGCCTTCTTTTGCCTGGTACTACTCCCCGTTATTATTCTTATGGTGCTTGCTTTTCGCCCGACAATATGAAACTTTATATCACAACGGATGTAAATCAGACTTTACGACAGTATGATATCAGCAAACGAGAAGTAGCGGAAATCATGCGCTCAGAATACATATTGGCAACACGGGGTGAATACGATCGATATGGCCTTTCCTCTGCTTTGAAACTGTTTAAAGACACTATATACGGCATAAATAGAAATGGGAAAGGAATGTATCGTATCAACAATCCTAATAATGCTGGCTCAGCCTGTAATTTCGAATTGAATAGTCCTATCAAATTTCTCAATAGTAGTTTTGGATATGTAGGTTTACCCAATGAGGTTGTTATTCCAGTCGGTACCGTGGAAGTTTCGGGAGGTGTTCGGGTGGAATATTTGAGTTGTGCTGATAGTGGACTTTCTCTTTTAGCCAACAACCCTTACGGCTTTGATTATTTGTGGAATGACAGTATTGAAGGACCAGTACGTGAGGTGAGCCATTCCGGCACCTGGTGGGTGCGCTATCGGATGTCTCCATGTGTGTATAATACCGATACCTTCCATGTGCTACCACCAGATTATCCTATACTTCAAATTCTTCCTGCCTGCCGCCAGGAGGCGAATGGCATGGCTTATTTTCGTTCTGTCAATGGCGATAATACTTTTTTTACCTACAGTTGGCACTCAGGTACGGGGCAGTTGCTTTCCTCCTCAGATTCTCTTACGGGTCTGCCCGCTGGAAACTACAGCGTTAGCGTTTCCTCTGGCTATTGTGATACGGTTGTGCATTTCCACATTCCAGGTGAAGATTACCGTGTTTCTTTTGATTCGGATAGTACAAGCTGTGAAGGTTTAGAACTGGCTTTTGACAATACCTCTGATGCTCATTTCACCGTATGGGATTGGTCTTTTGGGGAAGGATCAGGTTCTTCACAGGAATCGCCGGTACATGTATACCATCGAAGTGGCAGCTATGTGGTGCAGCTTACAGGTCATGGCCTTGTTTGTAGTGATACCTTCAATGCTGTAGTGGTAGTAGATGCTCCGGTTAAAGGTATTTCTTTCTCTGTTGACAGGGACAGCATCTGTGAGGGGGAGCGCATTCTGTTTACACCTCATGTAGATACCAGCGCCATTTCATTGTACTGGAATATTGATAGTGACAATATTTTTCCGGCCGGAAACGAATCGGTGTGGTACGGTTATGATGTAGCAGGACGTCATCCTGCAGTGTTGCGGGCTGGGTTTCGGCGCTGCCCGGAGCTTACCTATACGGATACAATACAGGTATATGCCAGCCCTCGTGTTGACCTCGGCCCTGATTCTGTGATCTGTCTGGGAAGTGCTGCTGTTCTATTGCGCAATCATAGGGTCACTAATGCAGATCATTTACATCACGAATGGAATACCGGGGATACATCGGAAACGCTAACCGTATTCCACCCTGGTTATTACAGCCTTCGTATTTCCAATAGCCATGGTTGTGTAGGCAGTGAAGGTGTGCGGGTTTACAAAGATTGTCATATGGATGTTCCGAATGTATTTACGCCGAATGGGGACGGTGTGAATGATTATTTCTTTCCGCGGCAGTTATTAACAAGTAGTGTGCGATCATTCCGTATGCATATATTCAACCGATGGGGGCAGGTTGTTTTTGAAACCGACCATGCAGAAGGTCAGGGGTGGGACGGAAAGTTTAACGATCGGCCACAGCCATCAGGAGTTTATATCTACCTCTTAGAAGTGATTTTTGACAATGGGCGACAGGAGCAGTATCGGGGAAATGTGTCTTTATTGAGATAAATATCACTATTGTAAAATATGTTGTTCAAATATTATGTTGTTGCAAATTTTTATGGTGAAGGTTAGAATTTTTATAGGTCTATTTTTGCTTGCTTTTTGTTCAGTTTCCGCTACAGCACAAATGGCGAGTTGTGGCAAGGAGTTTTTTATTGCGCAGCTTAAACCATTTCTCAGACCTACTCTGTCATTCGTAAGCAAACATGCAGCGACTGTTGATTTAAATTTTACTGCTGATCCATCCAGGAATATTTCCTTTACACTGGTTCCTGGTCAAGTGTATTCTGTTCTGATAGATTCGGTGCGTAAAAGAACATTTTCCTGGGATCCGGAGTTCTATTTTGTCTCATACAACGACGTTGGCAAAATTTACAATCGGTCGTTGTTGATCTGTTCCGATAGCGATATGATCGTTCATTTCGGAGATCTGATGGCTCAATTGGATGATGTCGCATTATTGTATCCTGTCCGGCAACCCGATACAGATACTGCCTCCTTTTTTGTGCTCGGCTCCGGAGCGATGGGGTCTGGAAATATCAATGGAGGTACCCTGATTATATCGCACCATGACAATGTTGTATTGGAAATTGTATCAACAGCGAGTATAGGTCCATATCCGGCACATCGGCCTTTTATTATCACGTTGAACCGGGGCGAGGTATTTGCGTTACAAAACCGTGATTTTGACTGTAGCGGTAGTAGGATTAGGGTTTTGGACGCCCTGTCTTCTTACCCCATCAGTGTGATGGCGCTCTCTCACCCTACCTTTGTTGGTTTACCCTGGTCCACTGCTTTATGCTGTGCAGACATGATGATAGATCAAAATTTACCTGTATCCACTTATGACACGTTGTATCATTATGTTCCCTTTATGATGGCAGATGGGCTGGGTATCCTGAGGGGGCAGGACGAGTCGCCTGCTATTCTAAGAATACTTTCTGCGGTTGATAATAACAATATTTACGTGGACGGTTCATTGGTGGCCCATCTTAACCAAGGACAATTTATGGATACTATAATGCGTGGTCCACGAGTACTCACATCTCTTTACCCCATGGCGGTCAGCCAGTTTGCACAGAGCTGGAGCTCGGCTGGTATACCCGTAGGATCCCCGTTCGATGCGCCTGGCGATCCGGATCATTTATGGCTGAATCCTTTGAAAATGGGTATCAGAGAAAGTATTTTCAAAAGTTTCCATCCAAATCCTTTTGCGATAACCACTTTAACATTGGTCGCAGACAGTGCTGCAAAAAATATTTTATTGAATGGATTGGACATAAGATCTGATTTTAAACCTTTTGCATATGACCACAGGTATATATATCTTCAAAAGGTGTTGGACAACACTCTTACTTATCATCTACTATCCGGCAATAAGGTAGTCGCTTATGTTACCACATTTATTAATCAGGGAGGTGTGAGCTATGCATTAGGTGATTTGCAGTCTGCATTGCCTGAAATAGCTGATGCCGGGAAGATAGAACAGCTATGGATCTGTGATACGGTTACCCTTAAAGGGCGTGGATGGGGTAATGATTATCTTTGGAATACAGGTACAATTCATCCCTTGCTCAATACAGGTACGTCTGGTACATACTGGGTAAGGAGCAGGTATAATAATGGCTGTAATGTTCGTGAGGTGACCGATACGTTTCACCTCTTTGTTGCTGAACTCCCTAAAGGTCAAAACCTTTCAGATACAGTTATCTGCCACGGAGACACTATCACTCTTGATGCTTACCAGGAATATTTTCAGGCATATTTATGGAATACAGGCGAGGTAAGTTCGTCTATTAAAATCACTTATCCGGGAACCTATTCGGTTATGGCAAGCACCGAACATTGTGGTGGCATAACAAACGAAATCGTTGTGTCCAGCCCGGACTTGGCTAGCGTGTTACTTCCCGGTGATTCTATCTTGTGCACGGGGAAGCTAATCACTTTAGGAAATTACGAGGAAGGCGTAAAGTATCAGTGGAATACCGGTGATACTGTCTGCTGTATTACAGTAGAACAATCTGGCTACTACAAGGTTACAGCCAGTAATATTAATCGTTTAGTAATTTAGTATGCATAAACCATCTAAGCTGCGTACTGGA
>CAZFKK010000081.1:0-10929 GCA_964519735.1 uncultured Taibaiella sp. | reverse complement strand
TGGGGCTGGAGTTTTGGAGGCTTTATGAGCGCCACCTGTATCCTGAAAGGAGCAGATGTCTTTAAAGCCGCTGTGGCGGTGGCCCCTGTGACCAATTGGCGGTTTTATGACAATATTTATACGGAGCGGTATATGCGCCGGCCGGTGGAGAATCCCGGGGGGTATGATGAAAATGCGCCGGAGCAAATGGCAGATCAGTTAAAAGGTAATCTCCTGCTCGTCCATGGTACTGCTGATGATAATGTTCATTTTCAGAATGCAGTGGTATTCACCGATCAATTGATCAGGGCTAACAAACAATTTGAATCTGCTTATTACCCTAACCGGCATCATGGTATTTCCGGGGGCAATACCCGCCTGCAATTATTTAAAAAAATAACTGAATATATTGAACACAATTTGTGAGAAAAAGGGCTTTTTAGCTAGCTTTTGCCCTGCTGATTCAGGATAATAATGTACCTTTGCGCTTTCATAACAGCCATGAAGAAATTTCTGGCTGTTATTTTTTGATCTAAAGTAGCCTGATATTTAATGCCTGTACTCTTATTCTTTTTCGCCCATTGGTTCTTATCCTTATTTAGCCAAACTTTTTTCCTCCATCGGTACGGGTCCCACAAGATGTTTACCATGAATAAATTCTGGGAACGGTTTTTCTACATGTTTACGTTTATCACCCAGGGGTCTTCTTTCTTAAATCCCCGGGCCTATGCGATCATGCA
Source organism: uncultured Taibaiella sp. (assembly GCA_964519735.1). Lineage (GTDB taxonomy): Bacteria > Bacteroidota > Bacteroidia > Chitinophagales > Chitinophagaceae > Taibaiella. Next base: position 10,210 of record CAZFKK010000081.1, on the reverse strand, counting down.
CCGTATGCATCATGCCTACAGCGACACGGAGCAGGATCCGCATTCTCCCCATTTTTTTAAAGATGTATGGCATATGACCATGCATACCAAGGATATTTACCTCAACTATGCCAAGCATAATGTGCAGCCTGAAAAAGCCTTCCAGGGCAATTATCCTGAATGGAAGATCATGGATAAGATCAGCGATCTTTGGTTGGTTCGTATCCTGTTTATGTTGGGTTATATAGCATTCTATGTTTATTTTGCTACTTCCTGGTGGATGTTCCTGTTGCTGCCCGTTCATTTCTTTATGGGTCCGGTACATGGGGCCATCGTTAACTGGTGCGGACATAAGTACGGCTATTCCAGCTTTGACAATAATGACCATAGCAAAAACAGTTTGCCCATTGACCTGTTATTGCTGGGAGAGCTGATGCAGAACAATCACCACAAAAGTCCCAATAGCGTCAACTTCGCCAAAAAGTGGTATGAGTTTGATCCCGCTTATTCTGTGATCCTGCTATTACACCATATGCGGGTGATCCGGCTCCGGAAAACGTAGAAAGAGTAAATTATAGTTCGATAATGCTATTTTGATATTTTTATGCAGGAATCAGCTGATAATTTTCTATTTTTGCAGCAGTATGCTTCGGGTAACCCTGATTATCTTGTTGATGAGTGCCTTAATGGTTCAATCTATGAGCCGGGGGATCATCTTGTTAAGCTACTTTACCAATACAGAAGCCTACCAGGAAAGATGTCAGAATAAGGCCCGCCCTCAGTTACATTGCGAGGGCAAATGCCAGGTGGCCAAAAAAATAAAGGAAGCATCTTCCAGGGAACAAAAAGACCCACACCAGAATTTTAAATTTCAAGAATTTTCTTTTATAGACACGAATAATTTTGCCCGTATCCATTTTGTTCCTAGAGCTGAAAAGGATATATACGACTTCCTTCTATTGTCTATAGGTGCACCACGGGAAAGATCCCGCTCCTTATTCCGTCCGCCCGATACCGTCTGACCTTTAGATCAAATCCTTAAACTTAAACTAGTGTCTGATCAAGTAAGATAGGTTGTTGGTGAAAATACCAACAACCGGGGTTGGGTATATTTCTTACCCGAAAATAGAGGCCTGACTTCATACTGCGGATGGTGAAGATGTCCCTGGTATGTTATAGGCCTCAATCCTCCTGCTTTTAAACAGCACCTGTTACTGTATCGGGAAAGCAATGCTTTCTATAGGGTGACCCCGCTATAAGATAACTGCAGGGCTGGCTTCATGAGTATGAACCCCGATGATCCTTTAATGTTTTGATCCTTAATGAATGGAAAGCGTTTTATCAAGCCCTTTCCTCTGAATGACTATTGACAAAAACCAATATTTCTTTACAATTAAATGATTAAAAATGACTATTCCTATTAGAAAGTTTATTTATTTTTTCCTGATGCTCGCTTTGCCCGCATTTCTTTTCTCTTCCTGTAAAAAGGAAAAAACAGAACCTGATTACAACGATTTAAATCTTGCGCCGCTCTCCGTGGAATTTGACAATATTGTGGGTGGACAGAACCTGTACCTGAACACGGGATCCTATACCAATACTGCCGGGGAGATCTATAGCCTCTCCATGCTCCAATATTACATCAGCAATATTAAGGTGAAGAAGGCTGATGGTACGGAGTATGTAGTGCCCCAGGACAGTAGCTATTTTTTAATCAAAGAAGGAGAGGCATCTAGCCGGGTAGCCAAAGTAAATGTACCTGAAGGTGATTACACCTCCATTACGTTCACGGTAGGTATCGACAGTCTGCGCAGTACCATGGACATTGACCGCCGGACGGGTGTATTGGATCCTTCGGGGGGAATGGATGGTATGTATTGGGGATGGAATAGCGGGTATATCTTTTTTAAGATGGAAGGTACTTCCGATGCAGCTCCACTGGATCCCAGTGGTCAGCATAAATTTCGTTACCATATCGGCGGATTCGGAGGCTATAGTGCACCAACCATTAATAATATTAAAGAGATTACTCTTGACCTGAGCGCAGGAGGAGTAGCCAAGGTAAGAAAAGACCGTTCCAGCAATATTCATTTAATGGTGGACATTGCGAAAGTTTGGGGAGGTTCGCCTGCGGTCAGTATCGCCGCTAACCCTACGGTTATGTTCAGTGAATACAGCACGACGATTGCCAATAATTTCCGCGATATGTTCCGGCATGACCATACCGAAAATTAAACAGTAACATGGGACTCAGAAAAACAGGGGCGGTTGCAGCATTATTATTGTTTGTGGGCATGGCTTCCTGCCGGAAGGAACTGGTGGAGGAGGTAATTAAGCCTTTCCTGGGCTTTCAGCAACCGGTTAATTTCCCGGAACCCAGCTATCATTTTAATACCAATGAGATCACTCAGGCAGGGTTCGAGCTGGGGCGTAAACTCTTTTATGAACCCCGGTTAAGCCGGAACAACACGATCAGCTGCGGGAGTTGTCATATCCAGTCTTCTGCCTTTACGCATCATGGGCATGATGTGAGTCATGGTATCGACGATCGTTTGGGCAAGCGTAATTCACCCCCTATCATGAACCTGGCCTGGAGTCCTTCCTTTATGTGGGATGGGGGTGTGTTTGATCTCGATCTTCAGCCTATAGCCCCTATTACTGCTCATGAGGAAATGGACGAATCCCTGTCGAACGTGATCGCTAAGCTGCAGGCGCATCCGGATTATCCCCTTCTGTTTCGCAATGCATTCGGATCTTCTGAAATCACCAATGCCGGCCTCCTGAAGGCACTATCGCAATTTATGCTGCTTTGTGTGAGCAGCAATGCTAAGTACGATAGTGTCCTTCGCGGGGAAGGTCCTGAGTTTACCGGAGAGGAAAAGAAGGGTTATCTCCTTTATCAGCAGAAGTGTGCCGCATGCCATACCGAGCCTTTGTTTACGGATCATTCCTTTCGTAACAATGGCATCGGCATTGGTTTTAACGGAGATCCGGGACGGTATGAGGTGACTCTTAACGAATCAGATAAGTATAAATTCAAAGTGCCCAGCCTGCGTAATCTCGGCTACACCGCACCTTATATGCATGATGGCCGGTTTTATACACTGGAGGCAGTGCTGGATCATTATGCCGGTCATGTACAGCCTGTTCAAAATCTGGATACCTTGTTGCAGCAAAATGGTGCATTAGGTATAGTATTGACTTCAAAGGAAAAGCAAGAGCTTCTTGCATTTCTGAATACCTTGAATGATCAACAATTTGTAACAAACCCCCTGCTTTCAGAGCAGTAAATTAATAGTCATGAAACGTACTGTATTTAAGAAAATAGCTGGATTATTACTATTGCTGTGCTTCATCACCCCATCCTCGTGGGCCTGTGATATCTGCGGTTGCGGTGCCGGTAATGCATATATAGGCATATTGCCTGAATTTAGTTCAAAGATTATTGGAGTACGTTACCGGGCGAATGCTTTGGAAACTCATTTAGGACCGGGAGGAACCCGGTCCTACCTTACTACTCAGGAACATTACCATACCGCCGAGCTTTGGGGCGGATGGACATGGAAAGACAAATTCCGTGTAATGGCTACCCTGCCTGTTGGGTTCAATAGCAAATTAAACGCCGAAGGCCGTAGTGCGAAATCCGGGTTAGGAGATGCCGGGATTCAGGCTTATTATCGATTGCTGCACCACAAGAATACCCTTGGCGTTTCGAATGCCGGATTGCTGGTGCAGGACTTATGGATAGGGGGCGGAGTAAAGCTGCCGACAGGAAAATATGAAACTGCAGATAGAGATCTGTCCGGGAAAAGCGCTAACCTTTTTCAATTGGGAACGGGCAGTTTCGACTTCCTGTTTACGCTGATGTATGATCTCCGCTTTCAAAATGCAGGCCTGAATATTAGCGGTAATTATAAGGGCAACACCAGCAATAAATACGATTATACTTACGGAAATAAAGGAAGCGGGAGTGCGCAGCTTTATTACAAATTCCGTATAAAGCAAAGCGCGACCATTGCCCCTAATGCAGGGTTGAGTTATGAACATTCCGCTCCCGATTTGGACAATGGCTATAAGGTATTTACTTCGGGAGGGTATATCCTGTTTGGTACTATTGGAACAGAGCTGCTCTATAAGAATATAGCATTAGGGGGTAATTTCCAACCCGTTTTGTCTCAAGACCTGGCAAATGGTGCTGTAATGGCCCGGCACAGGTTAATGATCCATGTCTCATTAATGTTTTAGGTGGGTAAGCGGCTGGAACAACTATTCTACCAGGCCTGCATGGAGCGCCAGTTTTACCAGCTCCGCAATATAAATGATTGAAATTTTATCCATTATCCACCAAAAACTCCTCCACTCTTCTGTCTTTTGAAGAGAAATTAATACCAATCGCTACTTTTTCCCTTTTGTCCTGTACATATGGCGCTAAATAATGTTTATCCTGTATCTGTTTCAGTGCTTCTGCCGCGGTTTTATCCAGTTTAAACTCCAGGGCATAGATATGGGTACCTGTTTTTACTATGGCATCACATCTTCCATGGGACGAATGCATCGCGCTATGAATATAAGTGCCGACAAGTGTAAGCGTCAGGTGCACTATGCTATGATAATAAAACTCTGTAGCCCCTTTCCAATGCTCGTAGGGTATGGTTGACATTATGGTATTCAGTATGGAAATAACCTCGTCTATGCTATTGTTATTAAACGCGGTGTACATTTTTGATGCCAGAGAACCCGATTCCGCGGGGAAAGTATGGTTGTATGCACTCAGGAGGTAATCCAGCAGGCTTGATTTAACCTCTAAGTTAGGATAGCCGAGTTCGTACAGGCGCGTGGCCAGGTCATAATTTTTAATGGTAAGATAGCCGGTCTGGAATAAAAGGGTTACCGGTGGTATATTTTCTATAATGAAGTTGCCTAAAGTATTGGCGGTAACTTCGAGTTGCTCAAAATCATATACCTTATTCTTTTTAAGGTAGTCCACCAGGAAGGTAGGTGTGCCGGTTTCGAACCAGAAGTTGCGGAATTGTTTGCTTTTAAATAGGTTCAGCATAGAAAAGGGATTGTATAGCTTATGCGCTCCATCCCAGGAATACCCGTTATACCATTGCTTGATCTCTACCAGGATTTCGGCAACGGTCTTGTCATATTTTGCAGCCAGCTCCGAGATCTCTTCATTAAAAATCTGCTCTACCTCCATTTGTGTTAATCCCAGAAGATCATGTATACTTTCGGACAAAGTAATATCCTCCAGGTTATTCAAATCAGAGAATATACTGACTTTTGAAAACTTGCTGACCCCTGTGATCATCAGGAAGCGGATATACGGATCCGCATCTTTAAGAATAGAATAGAGGTTTTTCATGATGGAGCGGTTCTCTTCAGCAAGCGGAATGTTTTCTAAATTGTCGATGATAGGTTTGTCGTATTCGTCTATAAGAATGATAACTTTCCCCAGCATTCCCGCTTTTTGTATTAGTTCCCTGAAACGGTCTTTCAGTGCTGCGGCTGCTAAATTAATGTTCAGTTTCTCTGCTATGATTGCCAGCTCATCGTTTAGTGCGTTATACAGGCCTTTCTCCTGGTAGTTGACCTGGTTGAAACTAAGATGTATTACAGGAAGCTGCTGCTCCCAGTTCCAGTTGTTTTCTATCCATAGGTCCTTGAATAGTTCTTTGCTTCCACTAAAAATTTCTTTAATCGTAGATAAAAGCAGCGATTTGCCAAACCGGCGTGGACGGCTCAGGAAATAGTATTTTCCCGAATCAATAAGTCTATGGATCCTTTCTGTTTTATCTATATAGAGAAAATTTCCTTCTCTTATCTCCCTGAAACTTTGCAGGCCTATGGGATATTTGTTCATGCTAAAGATAAGTGTTAATTAACGGACAATGGACAATCGATTAGATGTTACATTAAAAAAAAGTATTATTTCGCCCAGCCCATTTTAAGTGCTTTGGCTACGAGGCTGGCCGTATTCGGCACATCCAGTTTGAGCAACATGCTGTTCCGGTAGAACCGGATGGTATTTAGGCCTAAAAACAGGTGCTGTCCTATTTCAGCATCTGTTTTGCCTTCTACTATAAGTTGCAGGATTTCCTTTTCGCGGTCTGTAAGGGAGATCTTGCCGGTATATATCCTTTTCGATTGTTCATTTTCTTTACTTATCTTTTCTGCAAGCTTTTTCTCTACATATATTTCTCCGGCGTTTACGGCTTCTATAGCTTTTATCAGTTCCGGTTCACTGGAAAAAAGATAATGTCGTAAAATGAAATGATGTGTTGGCAAAATTACCCGGTAGCTATTGTATCTTTATATTCATTTTCCTATTGTCAGGGACGATTTCCTGTAACCGGGAGCCCGAAGTGCGCCATCTGGAAAAAACCTTATCTACCGTGACGGGGAATTCTGGATATTAAGCCAGAGGGCCAATGGTATGGTCTATTGCGATTCCTTTCCTTTATATGTGGGGGTCGATACACTGCGTTAAGACTTCTTATTAACAGCATGTCTCCTATTAACGGCATGCCTCATCATGCCGGTTTTGGAATAGCCCCGGCCTTCTGTAAGGGTCAGGGCTGTAGCCATACTAATTTGGCTTGCTTATCCCTTCCTTCTATGGTTCTTACCATCAAGGCCATTACATTTCTTTTCCTGTTGTAATCTGCTGCGGAGAATAGAGCGATGTCTTTTACTTTTTTATTCGCTTTATCTTTTAATACAAGCTGCCTTTTAGGTAGAGGGTTGGCTTCGTCCAGCGGGAAGCCAAAGGCTTCGCAATCATTAAGGCCCTGAATGGTGGTGACTCCCTTTTTACCGTCGATCTTTTGCTGGTTAGCCGCAATATCGTTCATCAGCAGGTAATCCTGGTGCTTCCCGTTTAAATAATAGAACGATTTATACTGGAATCCGTTGTATAAATGAGCTCCTTTTTGCTGCCGGTCGGAGTAATACATCATATCCAGCTCATAATTACGCAGCAGATGATCTTTGGGAAGATAATGTGCGCTGATCAACTGATCGTTTTTGTCATACCGTAATACGCCCATATCCTGCAAATGTGTTTGCTGGCTGGTGGCACGGCTGGAAGTTTGGGTGATGATATACATCTCCTCAAAGAGCAAGGTATAACTGCCATCTTCATTGATCACGAGGTTTTGGGGAATAGCCAGGAACCTGTTCTTTTTGCCATAATGCCCGGTGGCAATGTTCTGAATACTTTCCGTATTCACCGCACGGGTGCTCAGGGTATTATCGGGTTTCAGTTTGGAGAAATATACTTCATATACTTTTGCCCGGACTTTTCTTTGCACCAGCTTTAAGGAGAGCATCAATAGCTCATTGGTGGTTTCATTGTACCTGACCAAGCCTTTCTCTATATCAGCAGCATCGGGATAATTGATCTGGCCCAGGTCAAAACTGCTCTGGCCGGCTTCCAGTTTGCCGACCAGCAGCGCTCCATTGGCGTCGCCACCGGAAGTAAGCCCATTTTTTCCTACGGAGATCACTACCACTTCCTGATCCGCTATCACGCACATGTCCAGGAAGGTCAGGTATTTGTACGCATTATCCGGAGATTGGTTGTAAGCCCGGCTTATTTCTTTGTGGAATTTGTTGTAGTGCACGATCTCGATCCGCTTGTTCCGGTCGGTCTCAAAACTGTTGAACAGGGCCACCGCATAATTTTCACTCGCAGGATCTTTTCTTAAGTAAAATTCCGGCATGGGCACCTGGCCCAATAGCATCGCGTAGCCTTTTCCCATATTGAGTTTGCCCAATTGCCCGATCTGTTGTTCTTCTGCCAGTTCGCCCGATTGTGCATCTATGATTAGCCTATAGAGTACAGGACTTCTGTTGTCATAGCCATTGACAAACAAGGCTACCTGCTGGTTGGTTTCAAATGCACCTAACAGGGAGCTTTCTTTAAGCTGGCCATAAGCAGGTTTCAACCTTTTGGTGGCTTTTAGCTGATGGTTAGCATCATAGATTCTGACAGCGATGCCGTCCTTGGGGGTAACTAACAGCAGGAGAGTATTGCCGTTACTCATCGAAACAATTTTCAGGAAACCTTGCTCCGGTTCTTCAAAAGGAGCGCTTTCAGCAATGGTTTTGAATTGAGCCTGAAGAGGAGCGGAATGAAGCGCTAATAGCGCCAGGAGCAAAAGGATATTTTTCATGAATTAAGCGATCCGTTTGAGTGTGGTTTAAGTAAAGAGGCTAAAAGTAGTAAAATCAACAGAATTAAAGAAGGGACTTGTTTAGATTTTTCATATCTGCCTTTGGCTAGCAGATCACAGTGTAATTGTTGATTCAATAGCATTTCAAGAATGGTAGCAACAGGGGAGTTGTTATTTTCAGAAAGCAGCATTACGAAAGCCTACACCTTATCAGAAATAGATGCAACTATAGAAAGCCTCAGGAAAAAACGAAATAAATGACCGGCTATACTATTTTGTTTTTACCAGAAGCGCGCCTGGAATTATTAAAAGCATGGGAGTGGTACGAAGATATTTGGGTGTTTGGGAGAAGATCAACAATCCAAATTTCAATTACCCCGAATTCGGGGTAATTGGACAAGAAGCTGGAACGAACAGGTTCATAATGTCCGTTGGGCAATGGATTGACCGTACAAAAGCTGTTGGTATGCTTGTAAAAGCAGGGCGTTACGGAGGAACTTTTGCACACAAAGATATTGCTTTTCACTTCGCAATGTGGTTAAGTCCGGAATTTCAGATTTACTTAATCAAAGAATTCCAACGCCTAAAAGATGATGAAAGCAATCGCCTGAAATCAGAATGGAATTTACAACGGACTTTGGCCAAAGTAAATTACCAAATTCATACGGACGCAATCAAGGAAAATCTGATACCAAAAGAAATCACAAAGCAACAAACAAGTTTTGTTTATGCCCATGAAGCCGACTTACTGAATGTTGCACTTTTCGGTATTACAGCAAAGGAATGGAGAGCAAACAATATCGACAAAAGTGGAAATATAAGAGATTATGCTACTTTGGAACAATTAGTCGTATTGAGTAATATGGAAAGTATCAATGCTTTACTTATCGGGCAAAATTTACTGCAAAATGAACGATTGATACAACTCAATAAAGTTGCCATAACTCAGATGAAATCGCTTATTGAAAGTAATGCAATGAAAAAACTAAAATAAAGTGTGCAGAAATTGTAACCTTGAGAGAACAGGTCTTCAGACGGTGGCATCAGGTAAGTTTGACGTGGCCAGCGGGGGGCTTACGCTAGTTTTGTTTTCCAGTTTTATATTTTCTCTTACCTCCAATATGACCGTCATACACTAAAGCTCCTTTATTTTTGAATCTATTTAAGGGAACAGCAATACTTTTGGTTGTAAAAGTTTTTGATTCAGGAAAAAGCCTGTTAAGTTCTGTGCAGGCATCTTCATTTGTTTTTCCGTCATTAAAAAAGCCGCTTTTGATTAGGTCTTCGAGCCTTGACGTAGCATTACTTTTTTCTTTACGGGTAGCCGAAAGGGGGAATCTAGGTTTAACGTCAAATTTGATTTCCTTGAAAAAATCTTCCGGCGCTGTTTCTAATGCAAACAAATATTCCATTAAATGACTCACATCAGTGTTGGCACCATTTTCAATAGAAATTATAGTATTTCTATTGAAACCGGTAAGAGCAACTACGTCTTCAATTTGTAGTTTCTTTCTTTTTCGTGTTTCCGTTAAATGTTTCCCGATTAAATTTGTTACTTCTAAATTGTGATAATTTGCCATACAGCAAAAAGAGTAATTTGTGTAACAACAAAATATTTCATGAAAATACTTTTTGTAATTTTGGGTTATTTAATTATCTTCGCTAAATATATTTACATTTGCGATTCTTCTTATAAAGCTATTAGAAGCAATTCGCTTTGAATCTCGGGCCGAAAATTGACACTTTAAAACCCACACGAGAGGATAAGTAGAATAGCTCACGACCCGGGGCGTGGGCTCTCTTATTCGTGTGTTTGGGCGTGTCAACCCATCGGCTCGGTAAGTTGAGTTCCACGCCTTTTTTATGTTAGCAAACTAATATAAAAAATCACAGCAAAGAATTCACTTATTGTGCTTTTGCCACAATGTTTAAAGCTTATCACTATAGCGTAGTTTGGTAAAAGGATTGCAATTCTTTTGTAACCTTTTAAAATCATTGTACAATGAAGTACAAAACTTTACTCCTGCCGTTTATGGCGGGCCTGGCATTCT
>CAZFKK010000080.1:5554-11026 GCA_964519735.1 uncultured Taibaiella sp. | reverse complement strand
ATTACCCCGCCGGTGCCACCTACATTATAATCGTCTGTAGTAGACCAGTAATATCCGGTACAAAACACATTACCACTACGGGACACGGCTACACTATTTCCATTATCACCATTGGTACCGCCCATCAGCTTTACCCATTCAAAATTACCGTTAACATCATATTTTGCTAAGTAAGCGTCCCGGTCTCCCAGCCAATCAGTCGTTTGCCCTCCGGTACCTCCTATATTAAAATCGGGCCGCGGAGGAGTCGCACCATTTTTAGTGACACCCCCTGTCACATATACATTACCTACATCATCTGCCGCGACAGCATAAGCATAGTCATCGCCGGTACCGCCCATAGTTTTTGTCCACTGATATACACCGCTTGGGTCATATTTAACAATATAGCAGTCGAAGCTACCACCCGTAGAGTTGTATCCCGTACTGCTGCCCTGTGGCTGAAAACCAGTTGTGGTAGAAGAAAACCAGCCAACTGTATAAGAATTACCTTGGGGATCAACACCGACATTATAAGCCTGCTCATCTTTATTTCCACTTCCTCCGATAACCCTTACCCATTGAAAATTACCCCTACCATCATACTTAGCTACATAAGCATCGAAACCCGTTGTTCCGGTATTGTTCACCTGTCCTCCCGTACCTCCTATATTAAAATCTGCTGTAGTGGAAGCAAAACGTCCGGCTATATACACATTACCCGCCAAATCTACCGATGCACCGGTACAATACTCCATTCCTGATCCACCCATACTTTTGGCCCATAAGTAATTACCATCGGCATCATATTTCACCAAAAAAACATCCTGGCTTCCTCCTATCGCATTAAGCGAGCCAAACCCTATGGGATTAAAATAAGCTACCGGAGAGGCAAAATGACCCGCAACAAACACATTTCCGGCACTGTCTGTGGCAACCATATATCCCTGATCATTGCCACTTCCCCCCATACTTTTTGCCCACAGAAACCTACCGTCGTTATCGTACTTGGCCAAAAAGGCATCCTGAAGCCCTATGGGACTGATCTGCCCCCCATTACCTCCTACATTAAAATCCGCCGTTCCTGAACCATAGTAACCCGTTACGTATACATTACCTTTACGGTCAACCGCATTACTGTAGGCCATGTCTGTACCGCTACCTCCCATATTTCTGGCCCAGATGTTATTTCCCTTTGGGTCATATTTGGCCAGGTAAACATCATATGCTCCCCTACTGGCGATTATCCCTCCGCCACCGCCAAAATTGCAATCCGTGGACATGGTATATCCCGTCGCAAATACATTGCTGTTAGCATCTACCGACACGCCGTAACCCGTTTCAGAAAGGCTTCCGCCAATATTTTTAACCCAGTGAAAGGACTGTGCATGGATAGTAAGGCTGTTGACTGCAATACATAATCCCGGCAACAGCTTTAAATACCCGGATAATTTCATTTTCCTTTTTGTGTAGTGTTTGTTGTTCATATCTGTTCTGTTTAAAAAAAATTTGAGGAAAACAATTTGTCTAAAAACCTGGATCATAGCACCGCCTGCTCCTTTTATTGCTACCCCTGGTACGGGTATAAACAATGGCTGAGGCCTTATCCATCGGTTGTATGCAAATATAATAGTTAGTTCTCTGTTCCATATTCCGGGTAAATACGGTTTTACAATACCGTATTTATACGGAAATACATTATTTTTATAACTGTATTTTTAGTTTTAGCTTTAGAACTGCAATGAATATGATCATAACAGTTTTTAATAATTTCATCATGCGATATATTCTATTCCTTATTATATTGTCAGTATGTCTATATAGCCGCAGCCCCTTATTGGGACAAGTAAACAACCGTACCGAAATGCCTACCCTTACCCATAGGATATGGAACCAGCAAGACACCAATACCGTGATCTCACTTATTGATACGGTAAGGAAACTAAAGCATAAAAAGAGAGACAGTACTATAGCACTTATCAACAAAGCAGTAGCCATCAGCCATCAGCTTAATTATAAAACAGGAATCGTCCGCGCTCATTATGAATTAGCCGATTACCTGTTTGAAAAACAGAATTACGACAGCAGTCAAAAGGTTTTCTTTTATATACAATCCTATTGTGCACGTAACCCCGGCCTGCTTATTGCTGATCAAGCCCTTGAGGCCCGGCTGTATTGCGACATAGCCAACACATATGTGCTTAAAGGCCCGGCAGATTCGGCATTATTTTACTATACGAAGTCCATCCAGACATTCAAACGGAATAATTATAAGAACAATCATTTACGCTCCTGGATAGCTACCAATTTCGGATCATTTTTAGCTAATTACGGATATTCTCCCCAAGGCTTGTTTTATGTAAAAACCGGGCTCCAGTTATCTCTTCAGTTAAAGGATACTTTTTTTTCTGCAATGAATCTCAACAACCTGGGCCTTTTGTATATTGATGCTGCCAAAATGCATAAAGAACCAAAATATATTGATTCAGCATTATTTTTTCTAAATAAGGCATTGGTGTGGTATAAATACTATATGGAGAAAGGATATAGAATTCCGGACACCTACAGTGGCATTGCCTGGGCCAAAATTGAATTTGGAGACCTGGACGGCGCCAAGGTATATTTCGACTCCGCTCTTATGTATGCCTATCTTTATCCTGAGGGCAAAACAGATCCGGCTATCGACTGGGGAATAGGTCAAATTTATATGTCGCGAAAAGATTATAAAAACGCCCTCAAATCCCTGCAACACTCCTTATATTTGTACAATATCCGCAGTGATTTAAAATTAAAACAAGCATGGTTGTATAAAGACATCGCCCATTGTTATCACTATTTAAATAATTCCGATTCTGCTTTCAAATACCTTTCCTTATATGATAAACTAAGAGACAGCACCATTAATACGGAAATTATAACCGCAGTAAATAACACCGAAGTAAAATACAGAACTACCGAAAAAGAAAAAGACCTGGCAGAGAAAGAAATACTGCTTGCCCAAAAAAGTAACGAGGTTAAAAGCAGGAATCTGATGTTACTTGCTATAGGCAGTGGGAGCATAACCATTATCGCTTTCCTCTTTGGCATCTATAAAAACAATAAACAAAAACAGAAATTGCAGGAGGAAAAAATTAAAACATTGGAAGCCCAGGAAAAGAATAAAATGCTACAGGCAAATATGGAGGGGATAGAAAGAGAACGCGGACGCATCGCCCAGGAGCTGCACGACGGGATAGGAGGGATGCTGGCCGCTGTCAAAATGAATTTCAGTATCCTGGAACAGAAACATGGCTTGCAGGATTCCCTATATTATAAGGAAACATTGTCGCTGATAAGCGATACGGCAAGTGAAGTACGGAAAACAGCACATAACTTAATGCCCGGTTTCCTGGCAGAGCAAAATCTGGAAGCAGCCCTGAGCCGCCATTGCGACCAGATTAATTCCCGCCAGCAAAAATTGACCCTTACCTTCCAGGCTTACGGTATGAACCGCCCGCTCAATGATGAGCTGAAAAGAACAATTTTCCTGGTCATACAGGAATTGATACAGAATATACTGAAACATGCCGAAGCTACCCGGGCTTTAGTACAACTCGGCATGCAAGACGAGTTCTTACATATATTGGTAGAGGATGATGGCAAAGGCCTGGTGCCGGGATGGGATCAATTTAAAACCGGGATGGGACTCAGTACGCTTCAAAAACGTGTGCAGGAATATGGCGGCTGTTGTACTATTACCACACTGAAAGGAGAAGGCACTACCATAGACCTGGAATTTGAACTGAATAACAAAGAAAAGAAGATGACAAATGCGCTGTAACCCTATACAAGATATAACAGGAACAAAGCATATTTGCAGAACATTACTCAATTAATAAAAGCACCTTAGAGGTTATGAAAATACCTATAAAGATAGGAATAGCCGATGATCATCCTATGGTGATCAGAGGTATACGGAATATGTTGGAGGATTATCCTAATATTGAAATATTACAGGTATTCTGTAATGGGAAAGAAGTATTACAGGGTTTAAAAAACGCAACTCCTGATGTATTGCTATTAGACATACACATGCCAGGCATGAACGGCGATGAACTGCTACCACTGATCAGGGAAAGCTTTCCCAACTTATCAGTACTTATACTAACCAATATTGAGCAGGCTGAATGGGTACAGCGAATGATGAATGAAGGTGCCTCCGGGTACCTGTTAAAGAGTACAGACCAGCAAACATTAGTAACCGCAATAGAAAAAGTGCATGCCGGCAAGGAATATATAGACAGCCAGCTGAAAGAAGCCGTATTGGAATATATGCTGCGTGAGCAGAAAAAAGCAGCCGCACTACCCTCTATCAGCAGAAGAGAAAAGGAAGTATTAAAACTTATTGTGGAAGGCTGTACTAACCAGCAGATAGCAGAACAACTTTTCCTGGGATTGCGTACCATAGAAACGTACCGCTTAAACCTTATGACTAAGCTCAACGTAAAAAACACCGCATCGCTGGTGCGAAAAGCTATAGAGGATCAGCTTATGAATTAAGATAAACCCATAGCAGGCTACACATCAAAAAAGACAGGGAATTCAAATTCAATTTAAAGAAACGGTACTACCTCCGTTGTACCACAGCATAATCCGATCTCCTGAACGATTTGACGGCCTGTTCTATGCTACTGTTGTTTTATTCTATGGTCTCTATAAATTCTATACCGTATTTTTTAAGCTCCTTAAGCACCGGCACATAGACCTCCGGCATTACAGGAATATGTACGCCATAAAGCTTGTTCGTCAATTTCAATTCATTCAGCAAGATTTTTTTTGCCAGTATGCCCATAGGCAATCCCACTGTTTTAGCCATGGCACTATGCTGCCGGTTCTCTCCTATGGTCAGGAGACAGCTTCTCAGCTTAATAACAATCCCTTTTCTTTCATATTCTATATGATGCTGCATCACCACCATATCTTTATCCGTAGGCCTCATGCGCCATCTGTCTTCCAGTAAAGACTGTAAGATCTCCGCTGAGGACATCCGACCCTTACCGTTAATTTTTTTCTGATCAAAAAGGCCCAACCATTCCAGTAATTTCATCTCTTTGCCCTCCACATTCCATAACTTCTGGAAATGTTGCTTCAGGCCTTCATTATTGGGAAGACCTGTTTTTTTACTGATCCAGGTAGCATAAGTTTCGTTGTGCTCCACCAGGTACTCATCTGTCTCCTGGGTAAGCCCGGCTCTTACGATCACTTCCCAGCCCTTTATAAATGCCGGATACCGTAGCGTGGCCCGCATAAATGTTTTAATAGAGTCAAGCTCGTAGAGCTGCAGGTACTTTAGCGAATCCCTGTTGGGATAATACCCCAATGGCCCTAACCCTTCTACCTTTATTTTCTTTGTTCCGGTATACAACTGCTCGTAAGGGAGCTCCTGTTGTTTCCCGTTTTCCAGCCATACTGCTCCTCCCTTACCTGCCAATAAAATGTTCCTGGGATTCCAGC
>CAZFKK010000080.1:0-5544 GCA_964519735.1 uncultured Taibaiella sp. | reverse complement strand
TTATAATGCCAGGGATTATCGTCGCTTTCCGGGGCGATCAGCCCTCCGCAATAACTTTTAAAGCTGTATATGTTTCCTGCAATACGTTGTATGCCATGAATAAGGGCATTTGCGGACATATGATCGATCCCCGGATCCAGCCCCATTTCGCACATCATTAAGATACCTGCCTCCCGGGCGGCCGCATCCAGGCTCCTGATCTCAGGCGAAACATAAGAAGAAGTAATCAGGTTCTTTTTAAACCGCAAACAATCCTCGGCCAAAAGATAATGCAGATCAGGAGGCATAAGCGACAAAACAATGTCCGCCTGCTGCACGAGGCTATGCCTTGCCTCTTCATCATAAATATCAATGATCGCAGCCGCGCCTCTGAGATGGCCATTCAATTTTTCTGCGATCTGCTCCGCATTGACGTCCATCACAATAACTTTCCATCTCTGCCGGGCATGGGCAAGAAGGTAATCAATAAGAAAGGCGGAGGACTTACCGGCACCTGCAACGAGTATTATCTGCATAAATTATCAAAGTACGTGTACAAAGCAATTGTTACAAAGGTAATAGTATTATTCTTTTTTTCAAATGTGATAAAAATAATAAAAGTCGGCGGGCTAACAACACTTATTGGCAGGAGCTGCCCTATCTTTGAGGCAAACACATAAGATATGACGATCTGGAAAAACAAAACCATAACACTTGACGACCTTAACCTTCAAAGCAAGCATACCATGGCTGAAGTACTCCATATGCGTTTTGTTGCCCTTGAACCGGACTTTCTCCAGGTGCAAATGCCCGTTAACCAGACGACACACCAGCCCTACGGTTTATTGCATGGCGGCGCTTCGGCGGCATTAGCAGAGACTGCGGGTAGTGTAGCCAGTTGGCTATGCATTGATGATGAAAAGGAAATATGTGTAGGTATGGAGATCAATTGCAATCATATCCGGGGGAAACGGGAAGGCCTGGTAACAGCTACAGCCCGCCCCCTGCACCTGGGTGCAGGCACACATGTATGGGACATCAGGATTACGGATGAAAACGAAAAGCTCATTTGCGTCAGCAGGCTCACGGTAGCTATATTGAAGAAACGCGGGAGTCAATCATTTGCTTAACGCGCTCAGGGGCGATACGGGTGATACAATCACAGTCTTTGCGGGCCTGGCAATTGACACAGCTTTCATTGTCCACAAGATAAACGGCCTGTTTACCTAAAGGCATCCACCGGCCGGGATGAATAGGTCTCCGGGAAGAAAACAAACCTACAGCTCTTTTTCCTAAAGCTGCTGCAATGTGTAAAGGACCTGTACTGGCCGCGACCAGGACATCACAGGCATTGATAAAAGAAATAAAGGCCGTAAGGGATAGCTTACCCGTAAGATCCACCACATGGGGATGACCGGCAATGAACTGGTTTAATAAAAGTCCGTCCTCCCTGGTACCGCTGATATAGACTTCATACTCAGCAGCAGGCAATAACCTGATCAATGCTGAAAAATTAGCCAGGCCCCATTCTTTAGCGCTGCCTTTAGATTTTGGATGCAGGATTACTTTCTTTTTCCCTGCAGGAATATAAGTCTTCCACTGCTCCTCCAGGGGTTGTACCTGTGAAAAACCGTAAAAGTCCGCTATCTTATCCAGGGGTATCCGTGTATCAATACCCAGGAATGATAATAATTGAATATTGAGCTGCGCTTCATGCAATGAAGATTTCCGACGGGAAAGTCGAATCAGCTCATTACAGACAGGCCAATGAAAAACACGGTTGGTTGTCCCAACCCGTAAAGGAATGCGGGCCTTAAAGGCAAGTCCTGCAAGATATACGTCTGGCAATACATGCACTATGCAATCCGCATGCAGGCTTTTCAGCCATCTGACCTGCTGTCCTTTTTCCAGGCTGAGTAAGTCATCATAACTTACAAATTGATCCACATATTCCGACAAGGCCACTACATCCCTGGTGTAGTTCCTGCCTAAGAATACAATACGGCAGCGGGGAAAATGACACTTTAAAAGACCGGCCATGGGCAAAGTCAATACGACATCGCCAATACTATCCACACGACTCAGTATTATTGTAAAATCAGGTTTATGGAGCAGCATGTTGATGAAACGTTCTTAGTTTTTTATATTTCAGGTATACCGCATAGGCGGAGATCCTGGAAATCAGGTATCCGGCTCTTCCATCCAGGAAACCGGCATGAAGTACAAAGTGATTGATAAACTTGAAGGCAGGATTTACGATCAATTTATAGAATGGCGCCTTTTTCCCTGCTTCAAATAGAGACTGAGCAGCCATTGTACTGAATTTATCCGCCTGTGCATAATGCTGGGCTACGGAATGGTAACTATAATGCAGGCAATCACCATCCAGATGCACTACTTCAGTCAAAGGCTGAAGCTGCTCATGGATATAGCCTACCCATTTACTTTTTCTCCGGTCAAAGAGGCGTACCTTAACATCGGGATACCATCCGCAATGCCTTACCCAATGACCACAATAATTGGTCAGCCTGTTGAAAGAAGCATTAGGCATATCCGGTCCTTCCTTTAGTCTCCTGATTGCCTGCTGTAAGGTATCGGAAAGCACTTCATCCGCATCCAACGACAAAATCCAGTCATACCTGGCCAGGCTGTTGGCATAATTTTTAGCAGGTGCATACCCCTGCCAGGCGGCCTGTACAAAACGTACCGGAAATTGCCGGCATATCTGCTCCGTATTATCTGTACTGAAAGAATCCATTACGACAATATCATCGGCAATGCCTGCAACAGATTGCAGGCACCGGCCGATATTTTCCTCTTCATTAAATGTGATGATGACTACCGAGAGCTTTTGCATATAAGCATTCTATTCATTAAAACCCTGCTTTATGATATCCAGGTTACCGGTCACCCCCATCAGGGAGCTCAGTCTTTCGATAACCCTTTCTACCAAAGCATCAGGACAGCTGGCCCCGGAGGTGATCAATACTTTCAGGGGGCGGGAAGCCGGGAGAAAATTCCGTGTTTCTATTTCCTTCCGTTCCTGTAAATTAAAATGCCGGATCAGATCTGCTGTCCTCAGGCAATCCTCCTGGTTAATAAAATAGGTAGGCAATCGCTCTTCGCATAATTCTACCAGGTGCGATGTATTACTACTGTTGTACCCGCCTATGACCAGGGCAAGATCTGCCTCCTGCTGCAGCATATGGGTTACTGCTGTCTGGTTATCATTAGTGGCATAACATAACGTATCCCGGGTATCGGCAAAGCGGTCTTTAACGGTATGGTCTGTAAGCTGGAAATGGGTGATCATTACTTGTTTCAGGTAATCAGCGATGCCCTGGGTATCACTTGCCAGCATAGTCGTCTGGTTGACCACCCCTATTTTCTGAAGATCCCGAAGCACATCAAAACCCGCTGAATATTGTCCTGCAAATTCCCCGTAGAATTTTTCAGGCAGTTCCTGCCCCCGGATATAAAGCGCAAGCCTTTCTGCTTCCTGCATATCTTTAACCACTATAGTAGGCGTATTGGCCTTACTGTGTGAAAATGTAGCCCTGGTTTCTTCATGACGAGGCTTACCATGCACGACAATAGTATACCCGTCTTTTCCTATTTTCTCACTCCTGTTCCATACCTTTTCGACAAAAGGGCAGGTAGTGTTGTACCGGGTGGGTTCAATATTTTTTTGTTCCAGTATCTGCTCTATTTCAAGTGTAGTGCCGAAAGCCGGCACAATTACAATATCCTCAGCCGTTATTTCCTCCCATCCGATCAACTGGTTGCCTTTGGTATCCATAATAAACCGTACGCCCTGGCCCAGCAGATCGGCATTGACCTGGGGATTATGAATCATTTCACTCAAAAGAAAGATACGCCGGTCTGTATTCTCAGAGATAGCCCTGAACGCGATCTCAATCGCATTCTCCACACCATAGCAAAATCCGAAATGGCGGGCCAGGAATACCTCAAGGTCACCCATCTGTAAATGTGTAGGGCTAAAATCCTTCTTCAATTTGTCCGCTGTACGTCTTTGGTTTTTAATCGCCGACATCAGGGAACTACGGTAATGTACCGGTACATCAAAGGTTTTCATCTTATGGGCATAATTTTGAACTGAATGATCATCATTGTAAATGGAACAGTGGCACAGCCTGTCAATTGACAAGAAGCAGGTTTACACTGCGTTGCAAAATATTAAAGGCAATTTCCGCCATAAGGTTTTCTTTATCCAGGGTAGGGTTAACTTCTGTTATCTCAAAGCAACATATTTTATGGTTCTTCATAAATGCAGCGATCAGATCCTCTGCTTCCCGCTCTTTAAGGCCATTATGTACAGGAGTGCCTGTACCCCTGGAAATGGAACTATCCAGGCTATCTACATCAAAAGACACATATACATCGTCACAATGGCTTAAATGCAACAAGGTTTGGCGAACCACGTTTTCCACGCCTTTCTTCCGCACCTCCTGTACCGGAATGATTTTGACATTATGCTTTTTAAGCAAAGCTTCTTCTTCCTTTTCAAAATCCCTTAACGCAATAAATACGAGGTCCTGGGGCAAAATTTTAGGTTGTATCTTACCCAGGTTTTTCAATTTATTCCACCACTCTATTGTTGTAGCATCCAATTGGTGGGACTGATGTTCTATATTATCTAAAGCCAACGAAGCCGCTATAGGCATTCCATGCATATTGCCGGAAGGGGTAGTATAGGGAGAATGAATATCTGCATGGGCATCGATCCATATCACCCCAAGACGACTTTTGGGCTTAGCCATTTTTATCCCCGCAATGGTCCCCCCTGCAGTGCTGTGGTCCCCTGCCAGGATGATAGGGAAAAGTCGTGAAGTAATACTTTCTGCTACAGATTGGGCTACACGTTCATACATGGTATGAATACCCTTAATACGCTTGGCATAGGGGGATTCCACCGGCTCATAAAGTAATTTATTTTCGTCAGGGATAACCTCTGTAGGAATATTTACAAAAAGACTGCTCATAAAATCCAGGGCAGCAATTTTAATCGCATCCACCCCCAAACTAGCTCCTCGTGTCCCCGCTCCTATTTCGGAGCGGACCTCTATGATCTTAATATTTCGCATAAAACTCAAAATTACGAAAAACAGGGTAGTTTTCCGAAAAGCAAGCCGGAACTGCAGATTTTCAATCCCGGGCCCGCCATTCCCTATCTGGAAAATGTTTTTGGTATACCTGTTAAAAACAATAATACAGGTACAAACAGTTTTTTTCCATAATTTTATATCCGGTTAAACAATAAAGTTCACAACCCTTACGTGAAAAATGTACTATTAATATCATTATTCAGCATGATTAGCTGCAAGGGTAACACTCAATCCGGTACTATGTCCGATAATAATACAAAAAAGCATGAATATTACTCCCGTACGGATACTCATAAGCTGACGGTAAGTAATGAAAAATGGAAACAAATACTTCCTGCAGATCTGTATGCCGTAGCAAGAGAACAGGCAACAGAGCGGGCCTTTACCGGAAAATATTGGGATGCCGATGTAAAGGGCACCTATTATTGTGCCGCCTGTG
>CAZFKK010000079.1:0-11089 GCA_964519735.1 uncultured Taibaiella sp. | reverse complement strand
CGTGTTCGGGACTTACACCCTAGAGTAAATATACATGCCTGACACACAAAAAGAGGCTGTCCTACTAATCCGGGACAGCCTCTTTTTTTGATCTATAAAACAGATCAGAGGCCCCTGCCCCAGGCAATAATAATCTTAGTTATGCACTATTCAGGCTAAAGAACATCCTTCAGATCAAATACAATATAGATCGTTGTCCCGATGTCGGGCCGGCTATCAATTTCCATCGAACCATTCAGGATCTTTATTCTTTGTCTTAAATTCTTCACCCCCATCCCGGTATCTTCTGTTTCCGTTAATTTCCAACCTACCCCATTGTCCTCCACATTGATCGTAAGATGATAATCATCTGCACCTATTTCTACGATTACTTCTGTAGCCGCTCCATGTTTTGCCGCATTCTGTACCAACTCCTGTATGACACGGTATAACGACAAGGCTTTTTGTGGATCCAGGTCAGGGATATTCCCTACCGTCTGAAAGTGTACCTTAAACACTTCCGGCTTGGTTATCTTCTGACAATAGGTTTGAATACCTGCCGCAAGCCCCTTTTCAAGTAGCTGCGCTGACAATAGATTGTGCGCTGTATAGCGTAAATCCCGGTAAGCTTCATCCAGCAACTTCAACCCGTTTTTGTAAGAAGAAGCATATACCGGGGGCTCTTCCTTTCCCTTAAAGATATCCAGGTGCATCCGGGCCGCAGCGATCAGGCTGCCGATACCATCGTGTAGCTCCTGGGCCATACGGTTACGCTCATTTTCTTCTCCTTCCATCAACATACGTAACTGGTCCATCTGCTGCTGTTGCTTCATATGAGCTATAGCCACTTCCTGCAACTTTTGTTTATGCCTGTTATTCCGGTACAATACGATCAATAAAGCAGCCAGGAGTAAAGACCCAATGGAGATTCCCCATATCCAGATATTTTTTTGCAGCAAGGCTTTTTCCTGCCGGGTGATCAGCAGTTGGTTACCCGTTATTTTCTTTTCCTGTTCCGCTGTCCTGTACTTTACCTCCAACTGGTTAATCGTTCTTATTTTTTCTGCATCTAAAGTACTGTCTTTAAGATCGGAATAAGCTTTTTGATATACATAAGCCAGGTCGTTGTCGCCAATTTTCCGGTAACAGTAGGCTAAAGAGTAGAAAGCGATAGGTTTGCCTAAGAAGGTACCTTGCATCTCCATAAGTCGCAATGCCTTCTCAAAATAAGCTATCGCCGTCTCATAATGCCCCAATGCTTCATAAACATTTCCATACCTTACCTGCAACCCTGCATCCCTGGATGCCTTTTCCTCATCAATAAAGGTAGCAGAATCATAATAAGCTTTTGCTTTTGTCATTTCCCCTTCCCGTTGATAGGTTTCGCCTATAGTACGGTACACATCCTGCATCCGCCTGGTATGTTTTTGCTGTTTATAAAGTTTCAATGCATGGGTATAATAGTGAATGGCAGAATCCCCTTTTCGTATATTTTCATAGGTAAGCCCTATATTCAACATATTCTGGGCCAGTACATTTTTGTCTCTTAAAAGTGACGACATCAGGAGTGCCTTTCGTAAATAATACAGTGCCTGATCATTTTGCTGACCGATAGCAAAGGTGGCTCCCAGGTTGGAATAGACGATCGTAAGCAAAAACCTGTCCCTCATACCATTCAATGCTATTTCTGCTAAGGAAAGATAATAAAAATGAACCGCAGAGTCTATAAAGCCTTGCTTCAGGTGAACATTCGCCAGATTATTATACACCAATGGAAGCCACCGGTTGTTCCATTTTGATACGTGGTAGGCATAGGGAAACGCTTCATTCAGAATAGCCTTGCTATTGAAGTATTCATCTTTTTCAAAGAAATACGAACTTATACTTAATAATGACCGGGTTATTCCGACATTACTTTTGAGCCTTCTGCTCATAGCCAGTGCCTCCCTGGATAACTTCATTGCACTATCAGGAGCAATCAGTTTTAACGACTCCGCTTCCTGTAACAGACGGGCAACCGTTGAAGTGTCCAAAGCAATAATACGCAAATCTCTTTCCTGTCCGCTTGTCTTAAAACAGCAGCCTAGTAACGCTATTGTGATCATAAGCGACAAACGCCGTATGGACATAAATATTAAAATTATTGTTCTTACTCTTTTTTTTCGCTACAATACCGGTAACTCTTCTCAACTATATACGGCCCTGGATGTTAAAATATAAATGATTCATTGGTGATCACCTTATCAAAACCATAATATTCTCCACAGGTTATGGTTTACCGTACTTTATAAAAGTAGGGGTTTGCCGTAATAAAAGCGATAAAAATCATTAATACATTTGAAAAAGATTGCATTTTGTAAACATTCCAAAAAGTATTTCACCTCTTAAACTTTATTTATTCACAATTAAATGACTACGATGATGAAAAAATTTATGCTAAAAAGCGCAGCTCTTTCCCTGCTTTTGACCCTGTGTTATGGCGCATCAAATGCACAATATAACACAAAAGAAAATAATATATGGACGTTTGGATACCGAACCGGTTTAAATTTTAACAGTGGAAGTCCGGTGACCTTACCTCCATTAAGCTTACCTGCTAACGGTACCGGTAGTGCCTCTGTTTGTGATACTTCCGGAAACCTGCTGTTTTATACCAACGGGCATAAAATATGGGACAAAAATAACCAACTCCTGCCCAATGGGGACACAATTTTCCCGGTGGTAGGCAGGCTGTCTCCCTACAGTGGAACCCAGGGCGCATTAATCGTACCTGTACTCACTAATCCTAACCAGTATTATGTGTTTTCGCAAGAAGCCTATTCTAACTCTGCCAATGACCCGGCCGTGTGCCGACTCTGGTATTCTGTAGTCGATATGACCTTAAATAATGGCTTGGGAGATGTCGTACCGGGCAAAAGAAGTATAATTATGGATTCAGCTTTGAATGGTACCATGATTGCGGTAAAAGGAGAAGAGTGCAATATCTGGGTATTAACCCATGAAATCAACAGTAATATTTTCAAGGCCTATAATGTTACCGCTACAGGCATAGCATCAGAGCCAGTAATATCTACAGTAGGCACCCTTGTTGGCACTGCTTACAAGTGGGCCCGTATGCGTATTTCACCTAATGGCAAAAAACTGGGGTTGATCAGCTCGGGAAATGGAGGCGGAATTACAGGTGCCGGTGTGGAATTATATGATTTTAATCCTGCAACAGGTACCTTATCTAATGTGATGTACATAGACCAGATAGGCGGCAGCGGTATCGAATTCTCCCCGGATAACTCAAAACTCTATATTACGGGCGTAGTACCGGTAACTTATACCTATAGTCTGTTCCAGTTTGATGTCACCCAAACCACAGCAGCTGCAATTAAAAACTCCCGGCAAGTTATTCTGAATACTCAATGGCTGGATCTGCGTTTAGCTCCGGATGGCAAAATATACCATATCATTAATGGTACTAATATGGGGGTCATCAACAGTCCTAACCTGGCAGGTACTGCCTGCAATTATGTACCTAATGTGATTACCAGTACCGCCAGCGTCAATTCATTCGGTTCTTATTTCCCGAGTGAGTATATCAAAGGAACTCCTGCAGATACCCTCCTGGCGACAACCTTAGACACATTCGTCTGCCCTGATTTCGGCACGTTAACTTTATCAGCCGCGGCAGGATCGTCTGCAAACTTATGGGATGATGGCAGCCGGGAAAGCACCAGGATCATTACAGAACCCGGCACCTACTATGTTTACTCAGCAGTCGATTTTTGCACCAATCGTATTGACACCTTTACGGTGAGTACTTTCGAAGAAGCAGATCCTGTTATTACCGTCAATGGATTTGTCCTGGGTACTACAGCCTCTTATAGTGCTTATCAATGGTTTTTAAATAATGTAGAGATCCCCGGCGCTACGAACAGCACCCTTACCGTTACGGAGAATGGAGATTATACCGTCGCAGTGACCACAGAAAACGGTTGCAAGGACACTTCAGACATTTATAAAGTCACTAATATAGACGGTAATACCATTGGAGATGCCCCGGCTCTTGCCGCGCAGATCAGCATCTACCCTAACCCGGCAACAGACCAGCTATTTATTTCGGCTCCTGTCCCCGTTACAGTAATCCTTACCAGCATTGAAGGCAAGGTCCTCAAGCAGCTGAACCAGGTGCATTCATTCTCGACCAGGGACTTACCGGCCAGCTTGTACCTGTTACGTATCGAAGACCAGCAAGGCAACCTCATCAAGGTAACCAAATTCATTAAAATTGATGGATAAGGGATGTTGATCCCGGGCCTGCTCAGCTCATAAATAATGAAAAAGGAGGCTGTCTCAAATCCGGGACAGCCTCCTTTGTTTATAAGAGAAAGCTATTCCTCCCCGTCCATCATCTTTTTAAACTTTGCTTTCAGGTAATTGGTATGAAACAGTCCTTCCAGCTTGCCATAGTTTTCCGGGTCACTGGTTTGCGGATATAGAAGTTCCGTTACCAGGTAACGCCCGGACTGCGTATTCAGATTTTTAGCCATAATACGCACCTGCTCCGTAGTAAAACATTTTTTCCCTTTACTCCTCTTCAACAATTGAATACGGGCATCATCATCTGACTTGTCTAATATCCTCAAAGCAAAGCGTTCAAAATCATCATTGTTCATGGGTGAGGAACAAGGCATACGTAATCCCTGTTCTGAGGCGGCAGGCGCTTCTTCGCTGTAACCGGAAGACGTCTCAGAAGATCCCCTGTCTGTAACTTCCCCGGAAGTATTCGAATGATACAATTCCAATTCAGGAATAAAACGCTCTTCTCTCGCTTCCGGTACTTCTTTAGCAGGTGCCGTGGTCCGAAGAGCAGGCACAGTCCGTTTCTTCACTGTTTTATTAGCGGCCGCGCCGGGTCTGAATACAGGTATTTCAGGCTCTTCCGCTTTAGCAACAGGGCGTTCCGTGGGTACCACAGGTTTTATGGTCTGAGTCAGAACATCATCCTCCGGTTGATTACCCGACAAAAGATAATTCCCTGAATGAAGGTCATATAAAGCAAATTGCCGGTCATTCACTTTTTGAAGGGTGAATCCTCTGCTGCCTCCTTCGGGGATCTTCAAGGCAAACTTCTGCGGGGGATATTTATTTTGCTGGAACAATACTTCTATATTCGTCACTCCTTTATCCAATGCAGGGAGGATACAATAATTCATACCTAAACGGGGCATCATCTCCCCTTCCAGTTTTACATAAAAAGGAGTTTGTTTATCTCCTTCAATATATACATAGGCATAATTGAAAGCAAAAGACTCCGGGAATAGCAACAACACAATCGCTAAAAGCTGCAACGTAAACTTCATCTGGAAATAATTATTTGATTAAGAGCTACGGGCGGTTTATTCAGCCTGGCTGACAGCTTGATTTGCCTTCAGGCATTGCAGCAGCATCAGGCAAGTTCAATAAGCACTGCTCCTTTTTCCACAGCAGCACCGGGCACTGCCTTAATCGCCTTCACAATAGCATCAGCAGGGGCTTTGAATACATTCTCCATCTTCATGGCCTCCAATACCAGCACAGGATCTCCCTTTTTCACTTCCTGTCCTTCTTCCACCATGATCTTCAGGACCAGGCCCGGCATTGGCGCTTTAATCGCGGCTAACTTTTTGGTCGTGGCAAAGTTAAGCCCCATTTTCTCTAACAACTGGTCAATGGGTTCTCTGATCACTACACGATAAGGGTGGCCATTCACCTTCAGTTTCATTTGCTTGGCTGTACGATCTACCTCTTCCACCACAGCATTATAGCTCCGGCCGTTAGCCAGCACACTAAAGCTGCCATCCGGCAACGGCCGCAGGTCCCAGGCAATCGCAGCCCCGTTAACTTGAATATTTCCTTCCTGAACAGATAAATTCCATTCTGTTTGCTCGTTAATCTTAATCTTGTACATGAAAAGTTTAAAAATCAATGCAAACGTACATGAAATTTTTCATTCGTAAAATACGCGAAGAACGAATGAACGGCGAAGCCCTCATGAATACCTTTGAAAATAAGCAATCAATGAATAAAAATTTTATGGGAGTTCCTCTTGACCAAAAATCATAAAAAAATTACAAGAGAAATATAAGGGATAAATCAGCTCTTGCCTTGTTACGCCTGCAATTCTGCTCAATCCACATAATTTTTGCCTAAATTCGCAGCCTGTTGACCTAAAACATTCCTCCTTTACTAATGGGACGTATATTCGAAGTAAGAAAATCTAAAATGTTTGCCCGGTACGATCGTATGGCCAAAGGCTTTACCCGTATCGGGAAAGAGATTGCAATTGCCGTAAAAAAAAGCGGGGCTGATCCCGATAACAACCCTGCATTACGCCGCTGCATGCAAAATGCAAAAAGCATTAACATGCCGAAAGATCGTGTAGAGGCGGCTATAAAAAACGCGCTGGGCAAAGACACCAGCAGTTATGATGAAGTGTTATATGAAGGCTACGCTCCTCACGGTGTCGCTATCCTGGTAGAAACGGCTACAGATAATACCACCCGTACTGTGGCCAATGTACGGTCTCATTTCAATAAAGGCGGGGGCACCCTGGGCAATAGCGGGTCCGTTTCTTTCCTTTTTAAACATTTAGGCGTGTTTAAGCTGGATGCAGAGGGCCTGAATATGGATGAACTGGAGCTAGAACTTATTGACGCGGGCCTGGATGAACTGGGAGAAGATAGCGAAGGACATATCATCGTCCGTTGTGCCTTCAATGATTTTGGCAGTATGCAGAAAGCATTGGAAGAAAAAGGTATTGTTCCTATCTCTTCGGAACTGGAATGGCTGCCACTGACCACTGTGGAAGTCACCGAAGAGCAGGCGGAAGAAGTATTTAAGCTGATTGAACGTGTGGAACAGGATGATGATGTGCAGCGGGTGTTTCATAATATGAGTTAAGAATGGTTTTCATCTTTGAACCCGTACGCTTACCAGACCATCCAATACCCGGC
Source organism: uncultured Taibaiella sp. (assembly GCA_964519735.1). Lineage (GTDB taxonomy): Bacteria > Bacteroidota > Bacteroidia > Chitinophagales > Chitinophagaceae > Taibaiella. The sequence continues at coordinate 4,127 of CAZFKK010000079.1, read as the reverse complement.
TAAAGATCATGTACACCTCTACTACACAAATACGTGTCCGTTATGGCGAGACAGACCAGATGGGCTTTCTTTATTATGGATTTTATGCCTTATATTATGAGCAGGGCCGAACAGAAGCCATTCGTCAGTTAGGATTTACTTATAAAGAAATCGAAGCACAAGGCGTTTTGATGCCGGTAACAGAGATGAATGCACGCTATTTTCGCCCTGCCCACTATGACGACCTGATCCGTGTAGAAACTACGATTAAAGAGCTGGACAAAACCAGCCCTGAAATACGGTTCCACACCACGCTATACAATGAAGCCGGCAAACGGTTAAATGAAGGGATCGTCCATTTAGTGTTCCTGGATGCTTTATCCCGGAAAAAGATCCCCATGCCGGAGCTATTATATAAAAAATTATTACCTTATTTTGAATCTTAGTTTTCATCTTCCCCTAAAATTCATAGCTACTCCAAATGCAAAAAGATACCCAGATTTTTGAACTGATTCATGAAGAATTAACCCGGCAGCGCCGCGGATTGGAACTCATTGCCTCCGAAAACTTTACCAGTCTGCAGGTCATGCAGGCCATGGGCAATGTCATGACCAACAAGTATGCAGAAGGCTACCCCGGCAAACGTTATTATGGCGGTTGCGAGGTGGTGGACAAAAGTGAACAACTGGCTATAGACCGGGCCAAAGAGATTTTCAACGTGTCCTACGTAAACGTACAGCCTCATAGTGGCGCACAGGCCAATACGGCAGTTATGTTTGCTGTTCTGAAGCCCGGAGATGTCATATTGGGCTTAGACCTGAGTATGGGCGGACACCTCACCCACGGATCCCCGGTTACCTATTCCGGCAAGATCTACCAGGCCCATCACTATGGCGTCAAACAGGAAGACGGGCGGGTGGACTATGATGCCCTGGAACAAAAAGCACTCGAAGTAAAACCGAAACTGATCATCTGTGGCGCTTCTGCTTATAGCCGGGACTGGGACTATGCCCGCATCCGTGCTGTTGCCGATAAAGTAGGCGCCCTGGTACTGGCCGATATTGCTCACCCTGCAGGGCTTATTGCCGCCGGGTTACTGGCCTCGCCATTTGATCATTGCCATTTTGTGACTTCTACCACCCATAAAACATTACGGGGTCCCCGTGGCGGCATCATTATGATGAAAGAGGATTTCGAAAACCCTTGGGGTATTAAAGGACCCAAGGGAGAAACCAGGATGCTCAGCCAGCTTCTTGACCTTTCTGTATTTCCGGGTATCCAGGGCGGTCCCCTGGAACACGTCATCGCGGCAAAAGCGGTTTCCTTCTTTGAGATCCTGCAGGAAGAATATAAGGCTTATGCCCGGCAGATGCAGCGTAACGCCCAGGCTATGGCTACTGCCTTCCTGGATAAAGGCTACAATATTATTTCAGGCGGTACAGATAACCATCTTTTACTGATAGACCTGAGAAATAAAAACATATCCGGCAAAAAAGCGGAATATACCCTGGTTAAAGCCGACATTACCCTGAATAAAAATATGGTCCCCTTTGACGACAAATCCCCATTTGTCACCTCCGGTATCCGTGTCGGTGTTCCTGCCATCACCACCCGGGGACTGACAGAAGGTAATATGTCCCAGGTTGTCACCTGGCTGGACCGCGTATTAAGCCATCCGGATGAGGAACAGGTTATTGCTGCGGTAAAAGGAGAGGTTAATGAATTTATGAGCGGATTCAGCCTCTACCCGGAAATGGGATAGTGCAATATATATCTATATATAACCATTCTTATTCAAGGTCTGTATGCCATCGCTTACAGACCTTGTTATTTATAGGAACAAGGCATAATTTTAATCCTATTTTTCCGTTTTAGAATTTTATCTCATTTTTGCGTATATGCGTCTATCTGAATATTTGAAAAGCAGCTTACTTGTTATATTGTCCGGAATTGTTATCTATGCCAGTTCCTGCAAAAAGGAGCAGATCCTGCAAACCGGCGGCCAGGTCACTTTTTCCATCGATACCCTGATGTTTGATACGGTATTTACAGCCCAGGGCAGTGCTACGCGCAGTATCCGTATTTTCAACCCGCAAAAAGAGACGATACAAATCAGCAGTATCCGGCTACGCAAAGGCGAAGCATCCCCTTATATGCTGAATGTCAATGGCATGTCAGGAAAAGAAGTGCAGGATATAAAAGTGGCCGGTAACGACAGTGCCTGGATCTTTGCAGCAGTAAACATAGATCCTACTCATGAAGACAACCCTTTTGTCGTGACTGACGAGCTCATCGTCACCATGAATGGCCATGAATTTACGATTCCCTTTATCGCTTTCGGACAGAATGCTCATTATATCGTAGATAGTGTATTACAAACCCAAACCTGGCTTACAGACAAGCCCTATGTAATTATCCACAATGCCCTGGTAGATGAGGGACAGACCCTTACAATCCCGGCAGGCGTACGGGTATATATGCACCAGGATTCCCGGTTGTATGTATTGGGTACTTTGAAGATCAGGGGCACGAAAACGGATAGCGTGGTTTTCCAGGGCGACCGCCTGGATCCCCTGGTTTGGATCGGCGATTACCTGGACATCCCGGGACAATGGGGCGGTTTGTATTTTTTCAGGGAAAGCCACAATAATGAAATCGATTATGCCGTATTCAAAAACGGAGGCGCTTCCACGCGTTTCTTTGACAACAGGGTTTTAGACGCCACCATACAGGTGGACAGGGACACCATTCTGAATGGCATTCCTAAACTAAAGATCACCAATTCTGTGATCAGCTCTTCCCAGGGATACGGCATCGTTTCTTTTGGCGGCAGCATAGAAGCAGAAAACTGCCGGATCGTCGAATGTGGCGCCGAAAATATTATGATGTTTGAAGGAGGTAATTATCAATTTTATGACTGTACTATAGGCACTTATGGCAGTCGTTTTTTGTCCCACAGCAAAAATTACAGTATGGCGGTATTGAATTACTATCCTACTTCACAAACAACCTATATCAGCGGTCCCCTGGTTGCCGATATCAAAAACTGTATCATTTATGGCTCCCTGAAGGACGAATTGTTCATCGATGCAAAGCCTGACCACACTGCCACTGCCACCCTTGAAAACTGCCTGTTCAAAATAAGCGAGCCGCTTCCCGCATTTGTCGGGCAAGCCGGGAATATACTTAATGAAGACCCGCTCTTTAAAGATAGAGAAAAGGGGGATTACCATTTACAAGAGGGGTCTCCGGCAATAGGCAAAGGAATCAGCGCTGGTAGCCTGTCCACAGATATGGACGGCGTGAGCAGGAGCAATCCTCCTTCCATAGGCTGCTATGAATACCAGCCCTAGCCGCTCCACCAGCATACGACATCAAAAATATCAAAGATTCCCCTTTATATTTTTTATATTTGGCTCTTTCTTTAAGCTATTGAGATTTATTATGAAGCAAATCTTAGCCATCATCCTATTGGCCGCAGCCGGTTACGTCACTGCCCATGCCCAACGGGAGAACCAAAAAATAAAAGTGGGACAGCCTGCCCCCGAGCTGGCTTTCGCCAATCCTGAAGGGGAACTGCTGTCTCTGGCCGCGATCACAAAGGGACGCTATGTGCTGGTGGATTTCTGGGCAAGCTGGTGTGGTCCCTGCCGCATTGCCCACCCTTCTTTAGTACGACTCTATAATAAATATAAAGACCTGGATTTCAAACATGCCGACCAGGGATTCTCCCTGTTAAGCGTCTCCCTCGACCGTAATGCTGAGGCATGGAAAAAAGCGATTGACAAAGATGGACTGGAATGGCCCTACCATATGAGTGACCTTAAAGCATGGAATAGCGAAGCCGTCGCCCTTTATGGTATTGAATTCATTCCCCAGGCCTTTTTAATAGGACCGGATGGCAAAGTCATCGGTAAATATGAAAGCGCTGAAAAAGCAAAAACGGACCTGGACCAACTCATTGACTCCGGACCCGGGCAAAAAACCAGGACACCTTCCAGAAAATAGTTACGTTTTTATTTTCCTACTTTATTGTATCAATTTTGAATAAGCTCATCATCATTACAGCTCCCTCCGGATCAGGCAAAACAACGATCGTACACCGGCTGCTGGAGCAATCCAGCCAATTGGGCTTTTCTATTTCTGCC